>DASXRB010000228.1:0-2675 GCA_036506875.1 Kribbellaceae bacterium
AGAAAGGTGTCCGTGGCAACGGAGATGTCAACCGACCCCCAGTAGCCGCGCAGCTGCGGGTCGAACGCCTCCCCCAGCCAGTGCAGGATCGCCGGCTCCCGCACCTGGCCGAGCAGCGTGTCGTACACCCGTAGATAGTCGTCGGCGCCTGCCGCGACAGCGGCGAGGTGCCGCGACGCCATGATGATCACCTGCGAGCCGGTGCTCTCCACGAACGCGATCTGCTCCAGGTAGGCATCCACGACCTGATCCACAGTGGACAAGACGCCGCGCTGGTCGGTGCCGGCGCCGGACGCGATCCGTGCCCCGCAGTCCCACGCCTGCTTCGCGCTGCGCCGCACCAGTTCCTGCACCGCCGGCCAATCCAGGCCCATGTTGCGCTGCGCCGTGTCCATCGCCTCGGCGACGCCGAACCCGTACCGGAAGAGGTGCCGGCGGAACGCGAGCGTCGCGTCCCAGTCGAGCACGGCGGAGGCTCCCGGTACGTTCTCGCCACGGGGATCAGCGACGACGTGCGCCGCCGCGAACGCTCTCCGCGACCGGAACCCCGCGTGCTCGACCCACGTCCGGGGCTCGCGCAGCTCGATCGTGCGCCAGCCGTCCGCAGACGGGATCTTCACGGCAGCTCCACCCGGCGGCCCTCACGCGACGACCGCAGCCCGGCGTCGACCAGCTCCAGCCCCCGCGCGCCGGAGCGGAAGTCGTACGGGTGCGGGCGGCCGGCGGCGATGTCGGTGAGGAACTGCTCCCACTGCGCGCGGAACCCGTTGCCGAACTCCTGGTTGTCGGGGATTTCCTGCCACTGGCCGCGGAAGTCCTCGTCGGTGGGCACGTCGGGATTCCATACCGGCTTCGGGGTGCTCGCCCGAGGCTGGATCCGGCACCCGAACAGCCCCGCGACCGCCGACCCGAGCACACCGTCCACTTGGAACTCGACCAGTTCGCCACGGTCGACCCGCACGGTCCACGACGAGTTGATCTGCGCGATGACGCCGCCGTCCAGCTCGAAGATCGCGTACGCGGCATCGTCGGCCGTGGCGTCATAGCGGTTGCCGTGCTCGTCCCAACGTTCCGGGATGTGCGTGACGGCCTTCGCGGTGACGGCCTCGACCCGCCCGAAAAGGTTCTCCAGCACGTAGTTCCAGTGGCAGAACATGTCGAGGACGATGCCGCCGCCGTCCTCCGCGCGGTAGTTCCAGCTGGGTCGCTGCGCCGGCTGCGTGTCACCCTCGAAGACCCAGTACCCGAACTCGCCCCGGACGGAGAGGATCCGCCCGAAGAAGCCCGCGTCGATGAGACGCTTGAGCTTGAGCAGGCCCGGCAGGTAGAGCTTGTCGTGGACGACGCCGTTGACGATTCCGGCCGCCTTCGCGGCGTCCGCCAGTTCCCACCCGTCGGCCACGGATTCAGCGATGGGCTTCTCGGTGTACACGTGCTTACCAGCGGCGATAGCGGCCAGGATCGCGCTGCGCCGCTCGCTTGTCACCTGAGAGTCGAAGTAGACGGTGGCGGTGTCGTCGGCGAGCGCCGCGTCGAGGTCGGTCGTGTACTCAGCGATGTCGTGCTCGCGGGCCAGAGCGGCAAGCTTGTCGAGGTTGCGGCCCACCAGGATCGGCTCGATCTGCAACCGGTCGCCGTCCGGTAACAGCACGCCGCCCTCGTCGCGGAGCGCAAGCACCGAGCGGAGCAGGTGCTGGCGGTAGCCCATCCGGCCGGTGACGCCGTTCATAATGATGCGCACGGGCATCATCCCTTCGGTGCGGTCGCAGGCCCGGCGGGACGTCCGCCGAGGTAGAGCTCGCCAAGTCTCGGGTCGGCCAGCAGGTCTGCGGCCGGGCCGGAGATATGCACCCGGCCCAGGTCGAGGACGCAGCCGATGTCGGCGGTCTCCAGCGCGCGCCGCGCGTTCTGCTCGACCAGCAACACGGCGATGCCGGCGTCGCGCATCCGCTCGACCTGCTCGAACACGGTGATCGTGGTCTTCGGGTCGAGCCCCATCGACGGCTCGTCGAGCAGCACCACCTTCGGGCTGACCATGAGCGACCGCGCGAACTCCACCTGCTTCTGCTGGCCGCCGGAGAGCAGGCCTGCGAGAGCCTTCCAGCGCTCGCCGACGATGGGGAACAGCTCCCGCACGTACGCGGCCCGCTGGGCGGTCAGCGCCTTGTCCTTGAGTGTGTACGCGCCGAGCAGCACGTTCTCGGCGACCGTCATCTCGCGGAACACGCTGTGCCCCTGGAGGACATGCGCGACCCCGGCGCCGAGCAACTGCTGCGGGCGACGTCCCGTGACGTCGACGCCCTCCACCGTGACGCGGCCGGCCCGCGGAGCCAGCAGACCGCTGGCGACCTTGAGCACAGTGGACTTCCCCGCGCCGTTCGGGCCGACCAGGCAGACGACCGTGCCGGCGGGCACCTGGACGGTCAGGCCGCGCAGCACCAGCGCCGCCCGGCCGTACCCGGCCTGAATGTCGGTGAGCGCGAGGACCGGATCAGACGCCAAGGTAGGCCTCCAGTACTCGCTGATCGGCCCGGACCTGCTCGGGCGGGCCCTCCGCGATCGGGCGGCCACGGTCGAACACGACGACGTGGTCGCTCAGGCTCATCACCAGATCCATGTTGTGCTCGACGATGAGGAACGTTCGCCCTTCGGCGTTGAGCTGCCGGACGAGGTCG
>DASXRB010000229.1:0-10542 GCA_036506875.1 Kribbellaceae bacterium
CCCGCAGCTTCGGGATCCCGGGCTACAAGGAGTTCCCGGTCGGCATCCCGGCGCCGGAGATCGCCCGTTCGATCACCGACTTCAAGCCCGACCTGGTTCACCTGGCCTCCCCCTTGGTCCTCGGGGCGTACGCACTGCGGACCACCCGCAAGCTCGGTCTCCCGACGGTCGCGATCTTCCAGACCGACATCGCCGGCTTCGCCCGGCAGTACCCGTGGGCCTCCCGGGCCGACCGCGGCGCCTGGGCCTGGATCCGCCGCGTGCACTCCAAGTGCGACCGGACCCTGGCGCCCTCGTCGTCCACTGTCGCCCAGCTGGTGCAGAACGGCGTGCCGCGCGTCCACCACTGGGGCCGCGGCGTCAACCTCGACCTGTTCGACCCCGCGCACCGCGACGAGACCTGGCGCACGAGCATCTCCCCCGACGGCCGGCCGATCGTCGGGTACGTCGGCCGCCTTGCCGCCGAGAAGAAGGTCAAGCGCCTCGCCGAGCTGGCCGCCACACAGTGCCGCCTCGTCATCGTCGGCGACGGCCCCGACCGCGCCGCCCTCGAGCAGTCCTTGCCGAACGCAACGTTCCTCGGGATGCGCCGCGGCGAGGACCTGGCCCGGATCTTCGCCAGCCTCGACCTGTTCGTGCACACCGGCGAGCACGAGACGTTCTGCCAGACCATCCAGGAGGCCCAGGCCTCCGGCGTCGTACCGGTCGCTCCCGCGGCGGGCGGCCCGATCGACCTGATCAAGCCCGGCCACACCGGTGCCCTCTTCGACCACACGCGACCCGGCGCCCTCAAGGCCGCCGTCGAGCACGTGCTCGCCGACCCCACCCGCCACAGGATGGCCGTGGCGGGCCGGCAGCGGGTGCAGTTCCGCACCTGGCCGGCCGTGGTCGACGACCTCGTCGCCAGGCACTACGCCGCCGTCCTCGAGGGCCGCACCGCCGAGCGGCGCGCGGCATGAACTTACGGATCGCCCAGCTCGCCAACTTCGTCGGGCCGACCTCCGGCGGCATGCGGACGGCCATCGACCAGATCGGCCGCCGCTACGTCGAGGCGGGCGCCCGAAGAATCCTCATCACCCCCGGTGAGAAGGACGACGTCACCGAGACCGAGGCCGGCATCCAGGTCCGGCTGCGCGCGCCGAAGGTCGCGGGCGGCTACCGGATCATCGCCGAGCCGTGGCGGGTCACCGACGCCCTTGAACGCTTCGGCCCGACCACGGTGGAGATCTCCGACAAGTCCACGCTGCTCCCGGTCACCCGCTGGGCGCGCAAGAACGGCGTCGGCCGGGTGCTGTTCAGCCACGAGCGCCTGGACGCGATGCTGTCGCTGTACTCCGGCCGCCAGCTCGGCGTCGCCACCGGCGTCGGCGCGCTCTACAAGCTCCTCGGCCGCTCGTACGACGCCATCGTGGTCACCAGCCGCTACGCCGCGGACGAGTTCGCCGAGGTCAGCGCCCCGCTGATCCGGATTCCCCTCGGCGTCGACCTCGAGACCTTCCACCCGGGGAGGGCCACGCCGGCACCCGACGGCCTGATCAAGCTGGTGCACGCCGGCCGGCTGTCCCGGGAGAAGAGCCCGCACCTGGCCGTCGCCACCGCGGTCGAGCTGCACCGCCGCGGCGTACCGCTGCGCCTCGACGTCTACGGCACCGGCCCGCACCTCGACGAGCTGCTCGCCATCGCCGGCGACGCCCCGGTCGTGTTCCACGGCTACATCGGGGACCGTACGACGCTCGCCCGGCACCTCGCCGAGGCCGACGTCGCCCTGTCGGTCTGTCCGGTCGAGACCTTCGGCCTGGCCGTCCTGGAGGCCCTCGCGGCCGGCACCCCGGTGGTCACCGCGGACACCGGCGGCGCCCGCGAGCTCGTCTGCGCCCGGTCCGGCGAGTGGGGTCCGGCCCGCCCGGACGCGCTGGCCGACGCCGTACTGCGACTCCTGCAGCGCCCCGAGAGCGAGCGCCGCGCGGCCGCCCGGGCCCGGGCGGAGAACTACGACTGGGACACCTGCGTGGCCCGGATGCTCGGCCTGCACGCCCGGCTGGCGGCCGCGACCGCCCGCACGACCGCGGCAGCACGTCGTACGACGGCAGCCCGCCGCCGCAACGCCGCGTAACCGACCGTCCGGGCACGGCGCGCCGAGAGAGATCTCACAGCCACCGAGGTACGTCGTACGCACGAAGCGGCGATAGCATCGAGCACGGCCTGGTTCCCTGCCGGGCCGGGCCGATGACGGCACCGACCTCCTCGGCGAGGCACCTTCGCGGGAGACTTGCCGAGCGCCGCCGACCGGCTCCGTTCAGTCGTCCGATCGGAGGATCGGTTTGCCCATCAAGCCGCCCGGCACCCTCTACCGCGGCCGTGAGGGCATGTGGTCGTGGGTCGCGCACCGGATCACCGGTGTGGGCCTGTTCTTCTTCCTCTTCGCGCACGTGCTCGACACCGCGCTCGTCCGGGTCTCCCCGTCGGCGTACAACACGGTGATCGGCACCTACAAGAACCCGATCGTCGGCCTCATGGAGGTCGGCCTGGTCGGTGCGTTCCTGTTCCACGCCTTCAACGGCATCCGCGTCGTACTCGTGGACTTCTGGTCCCGCGGGCCGCGGCTGCAGCGGCACCTGATGGTTGCCGTGGGCACGCTGTGGGTGCTGCTGTTCGTGCCGTTCGTGATCCGGCACCTGACGAACGTGTTCGGGGAGTGAGGCAACGATGACCGACGTCTCCATCGCCCGGCCCCGCTCGACGAGATTCCGAAACACCAGCCGCGGCAACTTCGAGCTCTACAGCTGGCTGTTCATGCGCCTGTCCGGTCTCGCGCTGGTCGTGCTGGTGCTCGGTCACCTGTTCGTGAACCTGATGCTCGGCGAGGGCATCAAGGCGATCGACTTCGCCTTCGTCGCCGGCAAGTGGGCCAACCCGTTCTGGCAGGTCTGGGACCTGCTCATGCTGTGGCTCGCGCAGCTGCACGGCACCAACGGGCTGCGGACGATCATCAACGACTACGCCGAGAAGGACCAGACGCGGTTCTGGCTGAAGATGCTGCTGTACACGGCATCGATCGTGATCGTCGTTCTCGGCACCCTGGTCATCTTCACCTTCGACCCCTGCATCGACCCCAGCTCCACGCTGGACGTCTGCAAGTAAGGAATGTTTTGCCGTGCAGACCCCTCATCAGCACCAGTACGACGTGGTGATCGTCGGCGCGGGTGGCGCCGGCATGCGCGCGGCGCTGGAATCGAGCAAGCGGACCCGTACCGCGGTGCTCACGAAGCTGTACCCGACCCGTTCCCACACCGGCGCCGCCCAGGGCGGCATGTGCGCCGCGCTGGCGAACGTCGAGGAGGACAACTGGGAGTGGCACACCTTCGACACCGTCAAGGGTGGCGACTTCCTGGTCGACCAGGACGCGGCCGAGGTGATGTGCCGGGAGGCCGTCGACGCGGTCCTCGACCTGGAGAAGATGGGCCTGCCGTTCAACCGGACGCCCGAGGGCAAGATCGACCAGCGCTTCTTCGGCGGGCACACCCGCAACCACGGTGAGGCCGTCGTACGACGCTCCTGCTTCGCCGCGGACCGCACCGGGCACATGATCCTGCAGACGCTGTACCAGCAGTGCATCAAGCAGAACGTCGAGTTCTACAACGAGTTCTACGTGCTCGACCTGCTGATCACCGACGGCAAGGCCTCCGGTGTGGTGGCCTACGAGCTGGCCACCGGCGAGATCCACGTGTTCTCCGCCAAGTCCGTCGTGTTCGCGACCGGCGGCTTCGGCAAGGTCTTCCGGACCACGTCCAACGCGCACACTCTCACCGGTGACGGCATGGGGATCGTGTGGCGCAAGGGCCTGCCGCTGGAGGACATGGAGTTCTTCCAGTTCCACCCGACGGGTCTGGCCGGGCTCGGCGTGCTGCTGTCGGAGGCGGCCCGCGGTGAGGGCGGGATCCTGCGGAACAAGGACAACGAGCGCTTCATGGAGCGCTACGCGCCGACCGTGAAGGACCTGGCACCGCGCGACATGGTCGCCCGGGCGATGGCCAACGAGGTCCGCGAGGGCCGCGGCTGCGGGCCCGACGGGGCGTACGTGCTGCTGGACCTGACGCACCTGGAGCCGGCGCACATCGACGCCAAGCTGCCGGACATCACCGAGTTCGCGCGGACCTACCTCGGTGTGGAGCCGTACACCGAGCCGATCCCGGTGTTCCCGACCGCGCACTACGCGATGGGCGGCATCCCGACCAACGTCCGCGGCGAGGCGCTGGCCAACAACGACGACGTGATCCCCGGCCTCTACGCGGCCGGTGAGGTGGCGTGCGTGTCGGTGCACGGCGCGAACCGGCTGGGCACCAACTCGCTGCTCGACATCAACGTGTTCGGCCGCCGGGCCGGCATCGCCGCCGCCGAGTACGCCGCCGGCGTGGACCGCGAGCCGATCCCGGACGCGCCGGAGACGTTCGTCGTCGACCTGGTCGAGGGGCTTCGCGCCGCCGAGGGCAACGAGCGGGTCGCGGCCATCCGGTCGGACCTGCAGGCGACGATGGACCTCAACGCGCAGGTGTACCGGACCGAGGGCTCGCTCAAGCAGGCGCTCACCGACATCGAGGCGCTGAAGACCCGCTTCACCAACGTGTCGGTGCAGGACAAGGGCAAGCGGTTCAACACCGATCTGCTGGAGGCGGTCGAGCTCGGCTTCCTGCTCGACCTGGCCGAGGTGCTGGTGGTGTCCGCGCTGGCCCGCAAGGAGTCCCGTGGCGGGCACTTCCGCGAGGACTACGACAAGCGCGACGACGTCAACTTCATGCGGCACACGATGGCGTACCGCGAGGTGGATGCAGAAGGCAGCGTGAACATCCGCTTGGACTACAAGCCCGTCGTACAGACCCGTTACAAGCCGATGGAGCGCAAGTACTGATGGACATCAAGGTCAAGATCCTTCGGTACAACCCCGAGGTCTCCGAAACGGCCGGGTGGAAGACGTACGACGTCTCCGTCCAGCCGACCGACCGGATCCTCGATGCGCTGCACAAGATCAAGTGGGAGCAGGACGGCACGCTGACGTTCCGCCGGTCCTGCGCGCACGGCGTCTGCGGCTCGGACGCGATGAAGATCAACGGCCGCAACCGGCTGGCCTGCAAATCGCTGATCAAGGACCTGAACCCGTCCAAGGAGATCACCGTCGAGCCGATCAAGGGCCTGCCGGTGCTCAAGGACCTGGTCGTCGACATGGAGCCGTTCTTCGACGCCTACCGATCGGTGATGCCGTTCCTGGTCACGTCCGGGCACGAGCCGACCCGGGAGCGGATCCAGTCGCAGGCCGACCGGGACCGGTTCGACGACACCACGAAGTGCATCCTGTGCGCGGCCTGTACGACGTCCTGCCCGGTGTTCTGGTCCGACGGCCAGTACTTCGGCCCGCAGGCCATCGTCGGCGCGCACCGGTTCATCTTCGACAGCCGCGACGAGGGCACCGAGCAGCGCCTGGAGATCCTCAACGACAAGGAAGGCGTGTGGCGCTGCCGCACGACCTTCAACTGCTCCGAGGCCTGCCCCCGCGGCATCGAGGTCACCAAGGCCATCCAGGAAGTCAAGCGAGCCCTCATCTTCCGCCGCGTCTGACCCCCTTCTTGCGTTCATCGGGCCCTTGCGACCCGGCGTGTCGTCACTCGTCGGTCCCCTGTGACCACGTGGTTCGTCGTACGGGATCTCGACCGCGGCCTGTCAGGATGACGGGCTGCGGTCCGCGCGCCAGACCCTGAGACCGAGCCGGCCGAGGACGGCGGCGATGAGGAGGTTGACGACGATCAGGATCGTGTGCGCGACGTAGAAGCCGGTCGGACGGCCTTCCGTCGCGGCCAGGTTGCGGATGAAGGTCACGTAGGTGACCACGTTCCAGGCCGCGATCCCGAGGAACAGCGCGGCGTGCTTGCGTCCGAGTCTCACCGCGCCAGTATCGCGGAGCGGCACGGCGTGCGGGTCGGAAGGGACCGATGATCGGCGACACGCCGGGTCACAAGGGCCCGATGATGGGGAAAGAGAACAGGGCGGCCGCACCTCACAACGGCCGCCCCGGTCCCGAGGGGTCGAGGATGCCGCGAGTCCGCAGCAGTCCGTCTGGAGAACCGTGTCGCGTCAAGGTGTGCGGAGACAAGGCTTTTCGGGCAGTTTCCCGACATTCGCAGAAGTCAAGGGATACCCCGCAGGACAGTCTGTAGTTGGACGACTACCGGATGCGAATCGCCTTATGGGGAAGGTGATTCGGGCCCGTGGAATGCCTTCGTACGGCACAAATGGGACAAGGCACAAATAGGACGGAACATAGGACGGGACAAAAACGAAGGGCGGCCGTGACGAGCACGGCCGCCCTTCGAATGGGCGGGCACCTGACCCCGCTGAAACCCTGGTGATCGCGGGACGCGGCTACCAGGTCGGGCGACGCCGAACGGTTCGGATCCGGGGCGGACACCGGCAGCGGCGGCGACACACACCACAGCACCGCTTCCGGGTTTCAGGGGAGATCCGAAACGACCGACGACCTTGTTCCGAAAAGGGTGACCGCTGACCATCTGACAAAGCAAGTGATCGGCGTCACAAGTGTCGGATCGTGGGGTTGGTCAAGGGTTATCCCGCGATCGGCGGGGCCTATCCCCGGCGTCAACCGTCCTTGCCGTCGACCGCGCGCAGTAACTGGGTCCGGTTGCGGACGCCGTACCGCCGGTAAAGCCGCGTGAGCTGGGACTCAACAGCTTTAACGCTCAAATACAACGCACCGGCGATTTCGCGGTTCGTGGCGCCGCTGTGGAGCATCTCCACGATGGTGCGCTCGGCGTCGGTCAGCTCCGCCGAGCCCTGCCGCCCCGGGTCGTCCAGCCGGCCGAGCTCGGCCGCGGCGATCTCCCGCCACGGCACCGCCCCGAGGGCCTCGAACCGCTCGATCGCCGCGGCGTACGACGCCCGGGCCAGCGAGCGCCGGCGGGCCTGCCGCGCGATCCGGGCCCGGGCCAGCTCGCAGCGCGCCAGGTCGAGCGGGTTCGTCCCCGGCGGCGCGGCCGCGACCGTCGCGTCCAGCAGCTCCAGCGCCCGCCCGGCGTCTCCGCCCTTCGCCACCAGCAGCGCCTCGACCCGGCCGATCGGGACCTCGACCACCCGCCGGCCGAGCTTGGCGGCACGCCGCCTGATCGCCTCGATCGTGCGCCCGGCCTGCTCCAGCTCGCCGGCCGCCACCAGCACCTCGAGGTAGTCGCCGTTCCAGGCGATCACGGCCGGGTCGTTGACCATGAAGTCCAGCCCGACCGCGAGCGCCTCAAGGCACGCCTCGCCGGCCGCGCGCGTGTCGCCCTCGAGCAGATTCGCCAGTCCGAGCACGATCAGGGCGATCGGCAGCCACTCGTCGTTGTCGTTCGCGCGCGCGTGCTCCACCGCGAGGGCGGCGATCCGCGCGCCCTCGGCGACCGAACCGCCGACCAGCTGGCCGCGCGCCGCGACCAGCTCGCCGACCTCGACCTCGTCACCGATGTCCTCGCTCAACCGGTGGCACTCGGCACCGGTCTGCAGCGCCTCGGCGCAGCGGCCGGTCCGCTCGTTGATCGCGGTCGCCGAGATCAGCACCGACGCCAGCCAGCTGACCGCTCCGCGCCGGCGGACCTCGTCGAGCAGCGCGGTGATCTGCTCGTACGCCGCGTCCAGGTTGCCCTGGAACAGCTCGGTCATCGCCGCCATCTGTCGCGCCGACACCACGTTGTAGGTGAGCTCGCGCCCGGCCGCGAGCCGGCCGGCCTGGCTGTGGATCGCGTCGGCCCCGTCGCCACCCACGTAGTGGTAGGAGGCCAGGATCTGCAGCGCACCGAGCTCGACCTCCACGTCACCCGCCTGCCGGCTCAGCACGAGCGCCTGCTCGGAGTCCTCGCGCGCGTCGTCCATCCGGCGCTCGAAGTACGCCGCGCTGGCCCGGCGCACCAGCACCTTGGCCTCCAGCAGGTCGTCACCCGACGCGTCGGCGAACGCCTGCTCCAGCAGCTCGGCGCGCTGCGGCCGGTCGTTGAAGACGTTGTCCAGCAGCACCAGCCGCGCCTCGGTCCGGGTCGCGACGTCGCCGGCGGCGCGGATCGCCAGCCGCGCGTCCTCGTTCGACTCCGCGACCAGCCCCGCCGCCTGCGCATCCCGCGCCGCCTGCACGAGCCGGGTCGCCTGGCCGCAGCGGTCCCCGAACGGTGTCCGGTCCGCGGCCAGCCGAGCCAGCCGGGCCGCCGTGCCCGGGGCGCCGCGGTCCCGGGCCGCCGTCGCGGCGTCGTCCAGCCGCAGGGCCAGGTCGGGGTCCTCGCCGGGCGTGGCCAGCGCGAGGTGGCGCACCTGCTCGACCGGCTCGTCGACCACGCCGGCCAGCAGCCGGTGCGCCTCGCGGCGCTCCTCCGAGGTGGCCTCGGCGTAGATGTACTCGCGCAGCAGCGAGTGCGTGAAGCGCACGATGCCCGCGGTCACGGTCACCAGCCCGAGCTGCTCGGCCGCGGCGACGGCCGACTCGGCGGCCTGGCCGCAGGCGCGGATCAGCAGCGACAGCGTCGGCCGCGACGAGGACGCCGCGACCAGGAGCACCTCGCGCGCGCTCGGCTTCACGTCGCTGAGCCGGTCGCCGAGCAGCGACTTCAGCCGGCTCGACACCGGCAGCGGGTCGTCCGGCGCCAGCCGGTCCGCGTGCCGTAGCACCGCCCGCCCCAGCTCCAGCGCGAGGAACGGGTTGCCGCCGCTGGCCTCGTGGATCCGCTGCAGCGTCCGCGCCGGCAGCGGCTCGGCCAGCACGGCCCGCAGCATCGCCCCGATCTGCCGCTGCGGCAGACCAGGAACCTCGATCTGTACGGCGTTCTGCGGGCCGGCCTGGCTGCGGGCCGGCGAGTCCCCGGCCGCGACCTGCTCGGTGACCAGCAGCTGCACACCCGCCTGCAGCCGCCGCGCGCAGAACGTCAGCACCTCCAGGCTCGACGGGTCCACCCACTGGATGTCGTCGATCATCACCAGCACCGGAGCACCGGAGGCCAGCCGGCGCAGCACCTGCAGCACCGCGAGCCGGACGGCGAGGTCGTCGCGCACCGAGCTCGGCGTACCGGACTTGAGCAGCGCCACCTCCAGCGGCTGGCGCAGGTGCGGGGGCAGCGAGTCGCGCACGCTCTCCCAGATCGGGCCGAGCAGGTCCAGCAGCGTCACGTACGGCAGCGACGACTCGCTCTGGGACGGCGCCGCGGTGAGCACCAGCGCGCCGTCGCGAGCACGGTCGGCGACCAGCGCGCGGACGATCGCGGACTTGCCGATGCCCGCGGGCCCGTACAGGATCACACTCGCGCCGGCGTCCAGCTCGGCCCGCGCCCCGTCGATCAGCTCCTCACGGCCGACCAGCACGTCGTGCATCACCGGCTCCACGCGGGCCCGGACCCGACCGTACGACGATGGTTCGGCACTGGATCCTCCCGTTCCATACTCACGCGAGAACGTGACGTCAAGATTAACGTTCCTGCTCAGTCCGTACGCCTGCTGGCCACGTCCGTGCAGTAGCGCGGAACGTGCAGGGATCACCGTACAGCGACTTGAACCGTATGAAGGATTGCCCTAGCACTGCGGCGATTCTTCACCGGATCGCTTCCCATTGTGCGCCCATGGGTCTAGGTTCCGTGCTCACCTGCGCCCGGCCGCCCAACGCCCGGGCCATGACGTCTGGAGCCCGCCCTATGCGTTCCGTCCTGCCCCGGAGTCTCAACCCCCGCCGGATCGCGGCCCTCGCCGTCACCGGCGCCGCCCTCGCCCTCAGCCCGCTGAGCGGCGCGAGCGCCCAACTGCCCGTCGCCGCGCTCGGCGCCGCCTCCTGCTACACCCCGACCGTCGACGGCGGCGCCGCCGCCAAGGGCGGCCCGGGTGGTGACACCCGCGCGATCAGCCTCGACGAGCAGCGCGCCATCGAGGCCCGCACCGCCGCCATCCTGAAGTCCAAGCGCCAGCAGGGCTACTACGTGCCGCAGGGTGCGCTGGCCAGCGCCTCCGTGCCGGTCTACGTGCACGTGATGGCCGCCGCCGACGGCACCGGCGACGTCACCGACCAGCAGATCGCCGACCAGATCGCGGTGCTGAACACGACCTACGCCGGCCAGGAGTCGTCGCAGGCCGCCAACACCGGCTTCACCTTCACGCTGGCCGGCACCGACCGCTGGTACAACAACCAGTGGCACAAGGACCGCCAGAGCTCGTCGTACCGCTCGAAGACCCGCAAGGGCGGTGCGAACGCGCTGAACATCTGGCTGGTCGACTTCTCCTACCTCGGTATCGCCACGTTCCCGTGGGACTACGCGAGCAACCCGAGCATCGACGGCATCCGGGTGCACTACCAGAGCATCCCGG
The DNA here is from genome assembly GCA_036506875.1 of Kribbellaceae bacterium. Taxonomy (GTDB): domain Bacteria; phylum Actinomycetota; class Actinomycetes; order Propionibacteriales; family Kribbellaceae; genus DASRHY01. The sequence continues at coordinate 10,372 of DASXRB010000229.1, forward strand.
GCGGCTCGTACACGAACTACAACCTGGGCGAGACCGCGACCCACGAGGCCGGCCACTGGTTCGGGCTGTACCACACCTTCCAGGGCGGCTGCACCTCGACGAACGACGAGGTCAGCGACACCCCGGCCCAGTCCAGCTCGACCAGCGGCTGCCCCGAGGGCCGCGACTCCT
>DASXRB010000230.1:0-7942 GCA_036506875.1 Kribbellaceae bacterium
CAGCAGCCCCCGCGGCCGAGCGTCTACCGACATGCGCAGGAGCCTAGTCGCCGTTCGCGATCTCGATCCCCCAAGGTCGGCTGACAACGAGCGCCAGGCTACTTCAGCAGGTCCGACACCACGGTGGCCGCCAGCTGCTGCATCGCCTTGCGCAGCTTGCTGTTGCGCGCCGCCTCGGCGAGCGTGCTGCCGTGCGTGAGCGCGGCGTCGCAGGCGGCCTGGTCGAACGGGAGCAGCCCGGCCGGCGCCACCCCGGCGTACTGCCCGAGCGCCGACGTCACCGCCTCGGCCGGGGTCGCGCCGAGCGGCCCGGACCGCAGCCGGTTGACCACCACCCGGGCGGTCACCGCCGGCACCGCGGCCCGCAGCTCGTGGACGGCGCGGATCAGCCGGGTCAGCCCGATCGGGTCGGCGCTGCCGACCACGACGACCTCGTCGGCCTCCTCCAGCGTCGCCAGCGTCGCGCCGTTGCGCCGCGGCGCCATGGTGTCGAACGAGATCTCCTCGTCGCTCTCGATCGCGAATCCGGTGTCCACCACGGTGCACGGCGCCAGCGACCGGGCCGTCGACCACACCGACTCCACCGACGTCGGCCGCAGCTCGGTCCAGCGGTCGGCACGGCTCAGCCCGGTCAGCACCAGCAGGTGCTGGTTGACCTGGCGTGCCTGCCGGGCGAGCACGGGTACGTCCAGCGAGCCGCTGCCCGCGGACCGGGCCGCCGCCGCCAGTCCGGAGGTCTCGTCCAGCATCCCGAGCGACTGTGCCACCGTCCCGCCGTACACGTCGGCGTCAGCGAGAAGCGTCGACACCCCCATCGCGGACAGCTCCGAGGCCAGCCCGATCGCGACCGTCGTCCGCCCGGGTGCACCGGTCGGCCCCCAGACCGCGACCAGCCGGCCGGTGCCGGACAGCCCGCGCGGCTCCTGCGGCACCGGCTCGCTGCCGGTCGCCGGGACGAACCCGCCCGCGAAGTGCGTCGTCGTGGCCGGCGGCCCGGAGTCGACCGCGTCCGAGACCGCGCGGGCCAGGTCCTCCGGGCTGACGTCGGCGGGCAGGATCCGCTCGATCCCGATCCGGGTCAGCCGGTCCTCGCCGGACGGCTCACCGGCGCTGTCCCCGGGGTCGACCAGCGCCACGACCGCGATCCGGCGGCCGTGCAGCATCGCGACCGCGTCCGCGTTCAGCCGCGGCAGGTCCTCCGCGATCAGCACCGCCCGTGCCTGCCCGCTGGCAGCCGCGGCCAGTACGTCCGCCATGTCCACACAGCGCCGGACCACGCGCAGGTTCGGCGCCTGCTCGGCGCGTCGTACGACGTCGGCCTCCCACGGCGCGCCGGTCACCGCGAGTAGGACGGGTACCGCCATCAGCCCGCCCGCCTGACCAGCACCGGTTCACCGCTCGTGAGCTGCTGCAGGGCCGTGCTCAGCCGAGCGGCCTGCTTCGGGTCCAGGCCGAGCAGCACCTGCCGCCGCGACGAGCTCGCCGCGACACCCTTGGCGGCGTCGACGCCGAGCACCTGGAGGTGGTCCCAGAGCTTGACCGCGTCGGGTGTGGTCTTCGCGTTGCGGTCCGGCTTGGGCACCACCCACACGTCGACCTGGTCACCGGCGGCCAGGTCCGCCGGCAGCCCGCCGGTCGCGACGGCCAGCGGCAGCTCGGTGCGGTCGGAGTCCTGCCGGGAGGCGGTGGCCGCGCGGGGGACCAGCTCGCCGGGGCCGATCGGGCGGACCGCGACCATGCCGTCGAGGGAGCTGCCGGTCTCGACGTACGCCCGCGCGGCGTCACCGGTGAACCGCACCCGCACGGTGGTCAGGTCCCCCGCCGCCAGCGTCCCGCCGGCCGGCACGGCGTACTTCGTCGCCCAGACCGCGACCGTGTCGTCGGCCGAGGACAGCAGCTTGGCGCCGATCAGGGCGGTCAGCGCGACGAGCAGGACGCCGAGCACCAGCCGGCCGTCGCGCCAGCGCGCACGGCGGGTGCGCTGCGCGGGCGTGGACGGTGCCGCGAACCCGTTCCGTGCGGCCGGTGCCGGACGCACAGGACTGTCAACCACGAGGAACCCCCAAGATCCGGTCGCGTGTTCGTGATATCGCGTGACGAGGCGGCTGCGCTCCGAGACCGCAACCGCGGGTCATTCTGCCCGTTCCGGGGTTCGGCCGTGCGGAGTTCTCCACAGCTGTGTACGACGGCCTGGTGCGCGGCGCGAACCGTGCCAAACTGACACGAACGGAACCAACCGGCCGGAAGGTCCTCGAAAGGTCACTGAGACGATGCCAACTCCCCGCTTCCTGCAGCTGTCGGACGTCGCCGAGGTGCTCAACATCTCCGCGAACCAGGTGTACGCGCTCGTCCGCCGCGGCGACCTGCCCGCGGTCAAGATCGGCGGCCGCGGCCAGTGGCGGGTGGAGGCGACCGAGCTGGAGAAGTACATCGAGCGGCTCTACCAGCAGACCGATGAGTTCATCCGCGCGCACCCGTACGGCGAGGAGGCCGAGGAGGAAGCCGGCGCCGAGTTCGAGGTGCGCTGAGCGTCGTGCCCGAGCGGCCGCGTCGAGGCCGATCAGCGGCGGCGCACGGCGATCAGGGCGGCCACCGGGACCAGCCTGATGTTGTAGACCTCGCCGCGGCGGCGTGGGGCGTCCAGCGGGTGCTCGGCGAGCTCGAGGAAGTCCGCGCCGACCCGGTCGATCGTCCCGGTCACCGGTGACGTCTCCGCGCCGCCGCAGTAGACCGTCACCGGCGAGCGGTCCCGTGCGATCCCGCGCAGCAGGTGCGCCAAGCCCAGCTTGGCAGCCACCGCGCCCACGGCCGGCTCGGCCCACGGCCCGAGCCGGTGCACCGCAGTCAGCGCGCCCACCGGGACGAGCCACTCCTCGGCGCGGTCCGCCTCCAGCAGCAGGCAGTCCTTGCCGACCCGCCCCAGCATTCCCTGCACCGGTACGCCGTCGGCCAGCTCGACCCGCACCACCGTCCCGACCGCGCCGCGCAGCCTGTCCAGCACGGTGATCCGGCCGACCTCGGCGCGGATCCGGTCCGCCACCTCGCCGTACAGCTCGGTGTCCTGCATGGCGTCGAACTGCGACTCGAGGTCGGAGAACAAGGCATCCCACTGCACCCGCCGAACCTATCCGCCGGACGGGTCCGGCCGCGCACCCCTCGTGGGTCGGCCGTCACTGTCTGTACGACGTGTGGTCGCTTGAGCGGTTGCGAAGCGACCACATTCGGTGCTTAGATCGGTCGAGCCTAAGCAAACTAAGGCAAACGCATAGATCAGAGGCGAACCGAGATGAAAGCAACGATCCGGCCGATCCGGGCCCTGGCATTCGTCGCCGCCGTGGCGGGAGCGGGGCTCGTCCTGCGCTGGGCAACCGCGGGCACCATCGAGAGCCTCTCCGCCGACGACTTCGGTTCACTCGCGGCGCTCGTGGCCGGTGGGATCGCGTGGGCGGCGTACGGCTGGCTCTGCCTGGCCATCGCGCTCACCGTGCTGGAGCGGACGCCGGGAGCCCTCGGCCGGGCCGCGTCCACCGTCGCCGGCGGTATCACCTCGGACGCCTCCCGGACCTTGCTGCGCTCGGCCCTCGGCGTCGCCGCGGTCACCCCGCTCGCGGTCGGTACGGCGCACGCCGCGCCCGCCGGCGGCGGCCCGGCGCACTCCGTGCACGCCCAGTGGGCGCCGGTCGAGAAGGCGTCCTCGGTGCCGCTCACCAGCAGCGGAACGCCGTCGACGTGGGACCCGCGAAGCGGCGTCGAGCCCGCGTCGACGGTCACGGTCGACCGCTCCGGCAGGGACCAGGCGCACCGCGCCGACCGGACGCAGCCGCGCATCGCGATCCCCGACCGCCCGACCACCGGCGCGGAGACGCGGTACACGCCGATCCAGCCTGCCAAGCCGGTTCAGGACAGGCCGGTGCAGGACAAGCCGTGGCAGCACCAGCCGGAGCGCCACAAGCCTGCCGAGACCAAGCCGGGGCACTCCGAGGCCGAGCACTCGCGTACCGCTCGGCCGGCCGAGCGCGCGGTCGTCGCCGTACGCGAGGGCGACTCACTGTGGTCGATCGCGGCGGCCGAGCTCGGACCGGGCGCGAGCGACGCGGCGATCGCCGAGCGGTGGCCGCAGTGGTACGCCGCGAACGCCCCTGTGATCGGCTCCGATCCCGACCTGATCCAGCCGGGCCAGGTCCTGCACGCCCCGGCCGACCCGCCGTCCTGACCCGACACCCTCTGCTCGCATCCGACGACGCCCAGCCGAACGCGAACCAGGAGAACCGACCATGAGCCACACACCGCAGCTCGTCGCCGTCCGTCCCGCGCCGGTGTCGTCCACCTCGGCGTCCTCCGCGCAGGTCTCCGGGAGCACCCCGCCGGCCGAGCCGGGCACGATGACCCAGGGTGCGCTCGCCCTGCAGTTCCAGGTGGCACCCGGCGTGCCCGCGGTACCCGCCGTACCGGCGCTCCGGCTGGTGGCGTCGCGCGACGCCACGCCACCGGCCGCCGGCGACCTGCCCGACGTGCAGGCGTGGTCCGGCCGGTTGGTGCAGGCGATCGCCGAGGTCATCGCCGGTGACCGGCCGATCGGGCAGCTGATCCGCTGGACCGACAGCGAGGTGTACGCCGAGCTCAACCGCCGGGTCCGGCTGCTCGGCCTGACCACCACGGCCGGCAGCCGCGGCGCGCACCGGCGGGCGCAGGTCCGCTCGGTGCACATCTCCGCCCCCGCCGCGCACGTCGCCGAGGTCGCGGCGCACGTCCGGCACGGGGGCCGGTCCCGCGCGGTGGCGCTGCGCCTTGAGGTGCAGCGCAACCGCTGGGTCTGCACCGCCCTCGAGCTCGGCTGAGCGAACGATCCCGGCGGCGGCACGCGACGTTGCCCGTGCGGGCAGAACCCGGGTGCCCGAGGCGCCAGAACGCGGAACGGCACGGTGCGGTTGCACCGCACCGTGCCGTTGCGTCTGTCCGCCGTCAGTGCTGGTAGTGCTCCGACTGCGGGTCGCCGTGGCAGCGCTTGTACTTCTTGCCCGAGCCGCACGGGCACGGCGCGTTGCGGGGCGTGCCGGCGTACTCCAGGCCGCTCTCGTCGACCGCGTCGGAGTGCTTCGACACCGCGCCCGCGTCACCGTCGACCGTCGGCGCCGTGTAGCTCAGCCGCTGCGGCTTGGCCGGCGCGCTGAGGCCCTTCGCCTGGATCCGCGGGGTGTCCTGGACCCGCGACGGCACCTCGGCGACCGGCGCGTTCGGCACCAGCACGTCGCCGGCGTCGACCGGGGCGACCGCGGTCGCGCCGTCGCCCTTGATCGTCGGCAGCGGCGCCGGGGCCACGTCGAGCTGCGGACCCGGCGACGGCTCCTCGACCTGCACCTCGAGGTTGAAGATGTAGCCGACCGACTCCTCCTTGATCGACTCCATCATCGTGACGAACATGTCGTAGCCCTCGCGCTGGTACTCGACCAGCGGGTCGCGCTGCGCCATCGCGCGCAGGCCGATGCCCTCGCGCAGGTAGTCCATCTCGTACAGGTGCTCGCGCCACTTGCGGTCCAGCACACTGAGCACCACCCGGCGCTCCAGCTCTCGCATGATCTCCGGGCCGAGATCGGCCTCGCGCTTGTCGTACGCGGCGTGCGCGTCGGCGGTGATCCGCTCGACCAGCAGCTCCTGGGTCAGCCCGGCCCGCTCGCCGCCGACCTCGTCGAGCAGCGCCTTCTCGTCCAGCTCGGTCGGGTACAGCGTGCGCAGGCCGGCGAACAGCTGGTCCAGGTCCCAGTCCTCGGCGAAGCCCTCGGCGGTCGCACCCTCGACGTACCCCGTGATGGTGTCGTCGAGCATGTCGCGCACCTGCTCGTGCAGGTCGGCACCCGCGAGGACGCGGCGGCGCTCGTCGTACACGACCTGGCGCTGGCGGTTCATCACGTCGTCGTACTTGAGGATGTTCTTGCGGGTCTCGAAGTTCTGCGCCTCGACCTGGGACTGCGCCGACGCGATCGCGCGGGTGACGAGCTTGTTCTCCAGCGGGACGCTGTCGTCCTCGCCGCGCTGCATCGCCCAGTCGACCATCTCGCGCTTGAACAGCCGCATCAGGTCGTCCTCGAGCGACAGGTAGAACCGGGACTCGCCCGGGTCGCCCTGGCGGCCGGAACGACCGCGCAGCTGGTTGTCGATCCGGCGCGACTCGTGCCGCTCGGTGCCGAGCACGTACAGGCCGCCGAGCTCGACGACCTCCTCCTGCTCCTCCTTGACCTGCTTCTCGAAGCGCTCCAGCGTCTCGGGGTACGCGGCTTCGTACTCCTCGATGTGCTCGACCGGGTCGATGCCCTGAGAGCGAAGGTACTGGTCGGCGAGGAACTCGGGGTTGCCGCCGAGGATGATGTCGGTACCGCGACCCGCCATGTTGGTCGCCACAGTGACGGCGCCCTTGCGGCCGGCCTCGGCGACGATCGCCGCCTCACGCTCGTGCTGCTTCGCGTTCAGCACCTCGTGCCGCACGCCGCGGCGCTTGAGCTGCGCGGACAGCCGCTCGGACTTCTCCACGCTCGTGGTGCCGACCAGGATCGGCTGGCCCTTCTTGTGCCGCTCGACGATGTCCTCGACCACCGCGTCGAACTTGGCGTCCTCGGTGCGGTAGATCAGGTCGCGCTGGTCCGCGCGGATCATCGGCTTGTTGGTCGGGATCGGCACCACGCCGAGGTTGTAGATCTTGGAGAACTCCGCCGCCTCGGTCATCGCCGTACCGGTCATGCCGGCCAGCTTGCCGTAGCCGCGGAAGTAGTTCTGCAGCGTGATCGTGGCGAGGGTCTGGTACTCCTCCTTGATCTCGACCTTCTCCTTGGCCTCGATCGCCTGGTGCAGGCCCTCGTTGTAGCGCCGGCCGTGCAGCGTCCGGCCGGTGTGCTCGTCGACGATCAGCACCTCGCCGTTCATCACGACGTAGTCCTTGTCGCGCTTGAACAGGTCCTTCGCCTTCAGCGCGTTGTTCAGGTACGAGATCAGCGGCGTGTTGGCGGACTCGTAGAGGTTGTCGATTCCGAGGTGGTCCTCGACCTTCTCGATCCCGCGCTCGAGGATCGCGACGGTGCGCTTCTTCTCGTCGACCTCGTAGTCGGTCTCGGGCCGCAGCCGGTCGACCAGCCGGGCCATCTCGACGTACCAGCGCTGTGAGTCCTCGGCCGGGCCGGAGATGATCAGCGGGGTCCGGGCCTCGTCGATCAGGATCGAGTCGACCTCGTCCACGATCGCGTAGTTGTGGTCGCGCTGCACGCACTCGGCGATGTCGCCGGCCATGTTGTCGCGCAGGTAGTCGAACCCGAACTCGTTGTTGGTGCCGTAGGTGATGTCCTTGGCGTACGCCTCGCGCCGCTCGGCCGGGCTCATCTCCGGCAGGATGACCCCGTACTCCACGCCCAGGAAGTGGTAGACGCGTCCCATCCACTCCGCCCGGAACCTCGCCAGGTAGTCGTTGACCGTGACGACGTGCACGCCCTTGCCTGACAACGCGTTCAGGTACGTCGGCAGCGTGCCGACCAGCGTCTTGCCCTCACCGGTCTTCATCTCGGCGATGTTGCCCAGGTGCAGCGCCGCGCCGCCCATGATCTGCACGTCGTAGGGCCGCTGGTGCAGGGTCCGCTTCGCGGCCTCGCGGACGGTGGCGAACGCCTCGGGAAGGATCAGATCGAGCGACTCGCCGTTCTCGACGCGTTGCCGGAAGTCGGCGGTCTGGCCCCGCAGCTCCTCATCGCTCATCGCGACGTAGTCGTCCTCGATGGAGTTGACCAGCTTGGCGATGCCCTCGAGCCGGCGCAGGGTCTTGCCCTCGCCGATCCGCAGGATCTTGTCGATCACCTTCATGGTGGGGAGTTCACTCCTTGGGCTGTTTGACCGCCGGCGGTCGCCGGTTGCGTGCCGCGGGCGTCCCCATGGTAGGCGAACCCGTGTTCACGTGGGCAGGACT
>DASXRB010000231.1:0-2236 GCA_036506875.1 Kribbellaceae bacterium
TGGTCGCGTACGGGAACAGCCTGGCGACGGCCTGGGCCCGGGTGGACTTCACCCCCACCGCGGGCACGAAGTACGTGATCCGGCTGGCGATCCCGGCCGGCAACGCCAACGACTGGCCGGCCACGGTGGCGTTGCACTGGGGACCGCCACCACCACCGCCGGCGAACGACGCGTTCGCCGCGGCCACGGCGCTGTCCGGCGCGAGCGGAAGCGTGGCCGGTAGCTCGCTATGGGCCACCCGAGAATCCGACGAGCCGTTGCAGGCGTATCAGCCGCCGGCCGCCACGGTCTGGTACCGGTGGACCGCACCGGCCAGCGGGACCGCCTCGTTCTGGGTACAGAGCTACGCGCTGCGACCCATCATCGGGATCTACACCGGCAGCAGCCTCGGCACGCTGAACGGGCCGCCCGGCGTCGGCATGGAGCAACTCGAGGACGGCACTCGCGTCACGTTCCCGGTAGCGGCGGGTGTCAGCTACGCAATCCAGGTGCAGGGCGACGGTCAGCTCGGGGCGCCGTTCCAGCTGGTCTGGTCCTCGGCACCGCCACCGCACGACAACCTGGCCGACGCGCTGGTGCTGACCGGCGCGAAGGGCATCTCGCCGCGCGGTGACTGGCGGGCCACGACCATCCGGGCAACCGCCGAGCCGGCCGAGCCGGACCACGAGCCGGGACGCAGCCCGGGAGCGACGACGTGGTTCCGCTGGACGGCTCCGGCGACCGGGCCGGTCCGGTTCTCCGTCGCCGATACCGATGTCTCCAACCTGCTCGCGGCGTATTCCGGCGCGGGGTACGGCTCTCTCGTGCAGCTCGCCCGCACGGACTGGGACTTCTGGCACGACCTCCACTTCGACGCCGTCGCCGGCCAGACGTACCTGGTCGTCGCGGACACCGGGCTGACCGGCGGCCAGTTGCGGGTCGAATGGTCGCAGTACGCCGACCAGACGAAGCCGGCCGGCGCTGTCGTGATCAACGGCGGGGCGAGCAGCACGAGCAGCCGGATGGTCAGCCTCACCTTGTCTGCCACCGACAATCTCGGTGTCACCGGCGTCCTCATCTCCGACTCGCCGACGATGGAGGACCGTGACGGTGACGCCGGGCTGCAACACACGCTGAGGCTGGCCGAGCCGCTGGACGGCAGCCCGAGCACCGTTCGCTGGTCGCTCACCGACCTCAATCGTGGCGGCGACAATGCCGGCGGGACCAAGACGGTGTACGTCCAGTGGCAGGACGCGCAGGGCAACTGGTCCGCCGTGGCCAGCGACTCCATCGTTGCCAACCTGCCGCCGGTCGGCGACACGGTCCCACCGTCCGGCTCGGTGACGATCAACGCCGGCGCCACGTACACGGTGACCCCGTCGGTTATGCTGTCCATGCCGGCGTCCGACGCGTTCACCGGCGTCGCCCAGGTCCGCATCTCCAACCGGCCGGAGACCTCCGGCGGGCTGCTCAGCTACGGGTCCACCCGCGACTGGACCGCACAGCCGCAGCCCTGGTCGCTGGCCGACACCGGCTACGGCGGCTCCACCGCGAACGGGACCCGGGCGGTCTACGTGCAATTCCGCGACGGCGCCGGGAACTGGTCACCCGTCCACACCGACACGATCGTGCTCGACACGGTGGCACCCGCCGCGCGGGCGCCTGACGCCGCGATCGCATCCGGCTACGGCGTCGGCAGCCTGGCCCCGACGCGGCTGACCTGGTCGGCCACGGACGCCACCAGCGGCGTCGCCGGATATCAGATCGAACAGAGCACCGACGGCGGCGCGTGGGCGCGACTCACCCTGGCCAGCCCGCTGACCACGGCAGCCGTCCGCTCGCTCGCTGCGGGCCACAGCTACCAATACCGGACCCGAGCGAGCGACCGGGCCGGCCTGTGGAGCGGATGGCAGTACGGACCAATGCTGCATCCGGCGCTATACCAAGAGACCACGACGGCGCTTGCCTGGTCCGGCACATGGAGCCGCTACGCCGTCACCGGCGCCTCCGGCGGCTACGTCCGAGGCTCCACGCAGGCTCTGGCCTGGGCCAGGTTCACCGCGAGTGCGCGGTCGGTCGGCTGGGTCGCCGTCCGCGGACCGAGTCGCGGCAAGGCCACCGTGTACGTCGACGGCGTGCTGGCCGGCACGGTGGACCTGTACGCAAGCACGGTGCAGCCAGCCAGGATCGTCTTCGTCCGCTCGTGGAGCGCCACCGGAACGCACGCCGTGACGGTCCGGGGGAACGGGACAGCGGG
>DASXRB010000232.1:0-5031 GCA_036506875.1 Kribbellaceae bacterium
ACCGCGGCCGGGGTGGCGTTCACCGCAGACCCGGTCACCGGCGCTCGCGACCGCGTCGTCATCGATGCCGTCCCTGGCCTGGGCGACCGGCTCGCCTCCGGCGAGGTCACTCCGGCCCGCTGGGTGATCGGCGACGACGGAGCGATCCTGCGGCGAGCGCAGGAGCCGGGGCGCGCGGCGGCCATCGATGATGCGCGCGCCAGGGCGGTCGCCACGCTGGCGCGGCGGGTGGCGGCGCAGCTCGGCGGCCCGCAGGACGTGGAATGGGCACTGGCCGGCGAGGACGTCAACCTCCTCCAGGCCCGCCCGGTGACCGCGCTGCCGGCCCGGCCGGTTCCGGTCCCGGTCGATGTGCCGGCCGGATTCTGGACCCGCGAGGCCAGCCACTCGCCGCTGCCGTGGTGGCCGTTCACGGCGTCCGTCATGGAACTACGCAACCCGTCGTTCCGGCGGATGGCAGCGGAGCTCGGGCTGCTCTTCGACGGCCTCGACATCCGGCCGATCGGCGGCTGGGAGTACATCCGCATCGTGCCGCTCGGCGACAAGCAGCCACCGCCGCTGCCCGAGTGGCTGGTCCCGGTCGCCTTCCGCCTGGTTCCCGCGCTGCGGCGGCGGATCCGCGAATCGGTCGCCGCGGCCCGCTCCGACGTCGCCGGGCGGCTGGTGCAACGGTGGTGGCACGAGTGGCAGCCGGATTTCGACGCGCGGATACGCGCGCTGCGCGACCGCGGGCTCTCCGGCCTGTCCGACGGGGAGCTGGTCGCGCACCTGCAGACCGTGCTGGAACTGGCGTCCGACAGCGTCGACGTCCATTTCCGGCTGAATGGCGCCCTCGGCATGGTGCTGGGTGAGTTCGCCTTCACCTGCCGCGACGCACTCGGATGGGACGAGACCCGCACGTTCTCGCTGCTGTGCGGCACGTCGACCACCTCGACCCTGCCCGGCCGAGCCCTGGGCGACCTGGCCGCGGCGGCGAGTCCGCTGGTGCGGGCCCTGCTGTCGCGCGGCGCGCCGGTCGACGAGGTGCTCGCCGCCGACGAGGCATTCGGGGCGGCGTTCGCGGCGTATCTGCGGGAGTACGGCTGCCGCGCGCTGCGCTATGAACTGGCCGAGCCCTGCCTGGATGAGCGGCCGGACCTGGTCCTCGGGCTCGTGCGTGAACTGCTGGAGCGCGGCCCCAACTCAGGCCTGGACCCCGGCGGGCACGACGAGTCGGCTCGACTCCGCCAGGAGGCGGCGCAGGCGGCTCGGGCCGCATCTGGTGCGGCCGACCGTCCGCGATTCGAGCGGGCCCTGCAGCGGGCGTTGCAGGCGTACCCGGTACGGGAGGACAACGAGTTCTTCACGGTCAGCGGGCCGCTCGGGCTGCTGCGCCGCACTGCGCTGGAGTTCGGTCGCCGGCTCGCCGGGCGCGGCCAGGTGGCGTCCGTCGACGACGTCTTCTTCCTCGAACCCGACCAGGCCAGGGCCCTGCTGGCCGACGGCGGCGACGCACACGCAGTGGTCGAGCGGCGCAAGGGCGAGCGGGCGTGGGTGCTCGCTCATCCCGGTCCGGCGTCGTACGGGCGAGACCCGGGGCCGCCGCCACCGTTGCGTGGCCTGCCCGCCGAGGCCCGGCTGGCCAACGAAGCCTTCCTGTGGACGGTCGACCGCATCTTCGCGACGGACGCGCCGGCCAGCACGGGGGAGCGCACCATCACCGGGGTCGCCGCGTCGCCGGGCCGCTACACCGGCATTGTGCGGATCATCCGATCCGAGGCCGAGTTCCACCGGCTGCGCGCCGGTGACGTGCTGGTCTGCCCGGTCACCTCGCCGGTCTGGTCGGTGGTGTTCCCGACCATCGGTGCGCTGGTGACCGACCACGGCGGAACGCTGTCCCATCCCGCGATCATCGCCCGCGAGTACCGCATCCCGGCGGTGGTGGCGACCGGCTCGGCCACCAGTCACCTCCGCGACGGCTGCATGATCACGGTCGACGGGACCACCGGCACCATCGAGGTGCTCGGATGACCGCGGTGCACGCGACCGAATCACAGGTCGTGCAAAGGCTCGTGGACGCCGTGTCCACCGCGCACCTCGTGCGCGCCGCGCACGAGCTCGGGCTGCTCCACCAGCTGGCCCGGCGGCCGCGGGACGCCAACAGTCTCGCCCACGAGTGCGCCACCGACCCCGCGACCACCCGGGAGCTGCTGGACACGCTCGGCGTCCTCGGTGTGGTTCGCCGCGACGTCCACGGCCGGTACGAACTGGCCGTGGACGGCCTGCCGCTGGTGGCCGCGGTGGATCGCGGCTGGTCCCAGCTCGCCGGCGTGGTGCGTAGCGGCGAGCCGCTCGCCCAGGCGGACACCGCCGACGGCGCCGCGGCCCTCTACCCCGACATCGTGCCGGCGCTGGCAACGCTCGTGGCACCCGCCGCCCGACGAGCGGCGCAGCTGCTCGCCGGCACCGGCACCGATGTGCTCGACGTGGGCGCCGGCGCGGCGCCGTGGAGCATCGCGCTCGCCGGATACTCCGCCGCCGTCCGGGTGACGGCGTTGGACCTGCCGACTGTGATCACCGCCACCCGCCGTGCGGTCGAGGCGGCAGGTCTCGGTGAGCGCTTCGCCTACCTGCCCGGCGACATGTTCACCCGCCCGCTGCCGAGGACGGCGTACGACGTGGTGCTCGTCGCCAATGTCTGCCACCTCCTCGATGCCGCCCAGAACCGCACCCTGCTGCGGCGGCTGCGGCCGACCCTCCGTCCGGAGGGCCTGCTCGCGATCATCGACGCGCTTTCTCCCGCCGAGCACGAACCCGACGCCTCGGTCAGCCTGTACGCCCTCGGGCTGCGGCTGCGCACTTCCCGAGGCGCCGTGCACCCGCTCGAGGCGTACGAAACCTGGACAAGCCAGGGCGGCTTCGGCCCGATTCAGGTCGAGCCGCTGTCGGCCACCCCACCGCTGTGGCTGCTCGCCTGCCGGACGCGGTAGCGCCGCCCTGGCACCCCCGACATCCGTCAGTCGCGTGCGTCGCTGGGTCGGCCCCACGGTCCGGTGATTGCGAATACGTAGCCCGGCGACTGGATGTTCGCGAACAGGATCCTGCCGTCGGCGCTGAACGTCGGCCCGGTGAACTCGCTGTCGTTGAGCTCGTTGCGCGCGATCGGGTACGACTTGCCCTGGTCGGTGACGCCGACCAGGTGCTGGATGCCCTCGCCGTCCTCGGCCAGGATCACCCCGCCGTAGGGCGAGACCGTGATGTTGTCCGGGCCGTCGTAGTTGTCGGTGTCGACGTCCGGGTCGAGGTTCACGCCGAAGATCGTCTTGAGGGTGACGGTCTCCTTCTGCGGGTCGTAGAACCACACCTGCCCGTCGTGCTCATTGACGCTGCCGTCGCTGTTGCGGGCGAAGCTGGCGACGAAGTAGGCGCCACCGTCGCCCCACCACTGGCCCTCCAGCTTGCGGCTGCGGGTGATCTGGTCGTCGGTTTACTGCTTGCGCACTGGGACGGTCGCGGCGTCCCGGTCGGGCACGTCGACCCACTCGACCGCGTACTGGGTGCCCGGCAGGGTGGCCAGCGACAGGTCGGGGATGTGCTTGCTACCCCGGTAGCAGCTCATCGCCTGCAGCCGTCCCCCGGTGGCGCCGCCGGGACCAAGGGCGAGGGTGCGCAGCGCGCCCTTACCGCCGGTGAAGCCGGCCGGCGGGACCCAGCGGAAGTAGAGCCCATTGGGGCTCGCCGCGTCCTCGGTCTCGTAGATGATGTGCCTGCTCGGGTCGACCGCGACGGCCTCGTGCGCGAAGCGGCCGAGGAACTTGAGCGGCACCGGGCTCTTGCCGACGTTGGCGGCCTGGCTCACCGGGTCGACCTCGAAGACGTAGCCGTGGTCCTGCAGGAAGCGGCCGCCCTTGCGCTGCTCGGTCTCCTCGCAGGTCAGCCAGGTGCCCCACGGGGTGATACCGCCCGCGCAGTTGTTGTGGGTGCCGGCGACGCTGGTGTACTCGGCCAGCCGGTTGCCGTCGGCGTCGACGTCGACGTTCGACGTGCCTGCGCGGGCGCCCGCGTCGTAGGTCAGCCCCGGTAGGGTCGGCACACCGAAGGGCTCGGTGCCGCCGATCTCGTGGTTGTTGACCAGGGTCCCGCCGGAGCCGTTGGCGAACAGCCCCGTGCCGTCGGCGTCGCTCGCGGCCGGCACGCCGTCCGTCGTCGGGGTGACGCCGGCCTGGGACACGATCTTGTACGAGAAGCCCGGCGGCAGGGCCAGCAGGCCGGCCGGGTCGGCGATCAGGTCGCCGTAGCCAAGGGACGAGCGGGACGCCGCCAGCGCGCTGCCATGGCCGAGGATCGCGTCGACGCTGCCGGCGAACACAATGCCGAGGCCGGTGGCTGCGGTGCGGCCGAGGAAGCCGCGTCGGGTCAGGTCGGACGCCACGGCAGGTACCTCCAGGTCGGTGGACAGGTCGGCCCAACCCAAAGGCAAGCACTCGACCGGCTGTCACCCGACGGGCTACGGGTTGGTGAAGGATGGGTGAACAGCGCCGATCACACTGGCCTGCGGCCGGCGCGGCGTGCTCGCCGGCGCCACCGTCCGTACGAGCCGCTGACGCTGGCCGCCCCGCACGGGCGATTCAGTAGCACTGGCGTCAGGACGTGCCGCCGAAGTCGACGTCCTTGGTCTCGACCGTCCCGGCCTTTCGCCCCGGCGCCGTCTGGTCGGACCAGTACAGGTTCGTGTGCGCGATGACCTGGTCCGGCGGCGGCGCCCCCCATGCCGTCTGGTCCTCCGTCGTATGGGCGTCGCTGACAAGGGTCGCGTCGTACCCCCTGACCAACGCTCCGTGGATCGTCGAGCGGATGCACGCATCGGTCTGGGCGCCGACGACGACGAGTCGCCCGACTCCGAAGTCCGACAGCACGGTCTCGAGGGTGGTGTCCTCGAAAGAGTCGCCGTAGTGCTTCTCGACGAGCGGCTCGGCGTCGCCCGGACTGAGCTCGGGGACGATCCGCCAGTCGTCGCTGCCTTTCGCCAGCTGCTCGTCGGAGTGCTGGACC
>DASXRB010000233.1:0-8336 GCA_036506875.1 Kribbellaceae bacterium
CGCCGGGTCACAAGGGCCCGATGAAGGGATGACGAGGTGAGGTAGGACACGGAGGACGGGGGTCGGTGTCTCGACTGGTGATACTCCAGTAAGAACACCGGGCTGATCTAGATTCTCGTGTTTCACTGGGCCGGCAAGGACGGACGACGTGGTCCGGACTGCCGGTGGGTCCGACGGACCGGCCGTGACCCCGCTGAAGAGTTCCTTCTCGACCCACAAGAGGCCGAAGTGAGCATGCTGAGCCGTACGACGCCCCGTGATACCCGTGCGGTCCGCGGTGCCGGCGCTGTCCGCCGTACCGTCGCCGTCCTGTCCGTGGCGCTGTCCGCCGGGGCCGTGCTCGCGAGTGCTTCGGGCTGCACGCGGGCCGGCCGGGACCCGGCGCCCGCGAACGCGGTGGCCGACAAGGGGCCGGCGTCGGAGCTGCGGCTGGGGTACTTCCCGAACGTCACCCACGCCGCCGCGCTGGTCGGCCTGGAGAAGGGCCTGTTCGCCCAGGAGCTCGGCAGCACCAAGCTGACGCCGACCACGTTCAACGCCGGCCCGGAGGCCGTCGGCGCGCTGCTCGGCGGGTCGCTGGACGCGACGTTCATCGGCTCCGGTCCGGCGATCAACGCCTACGCCAAGTCGGACGGCGAGGCGGTCCGCCTGGTCGCCGGCGCCACCACCGGCGGCGCACAGCTCGTGGCCAGGCCCGGCATCACGAAGGCCGCGGACCTCGTCGGCAAGACCGTCGTCACGCCGCAGCTCGGCAACACCCAGGACGTGGCGCTGAAGAAGTGGCTGGCCGGCCAGGGCCTGACCGGTAAGGTCGAGGTCACGAACCTGGAGAACGCGCAGACGCTGGACGCGTTCAAGCAGGGCACGGTGGACGCGGCCTGGCTGCCGGAGCCGTGGTCCTCGCGGCTGGTGCTGGACGCCGGGGCGAAGGTGCTCGTCGACGAGACCAGCCTGTGGCCGGGCGGGAAGTTCCCGACCACGGTGCTGATCGTGCGCACGCAGTTCCTGCAGGAGCACCCGCAGACCGTGCGGGCACTGCTCAAGGGCCTGATCGCGGCGACCGACTTCGCCAACGCCGACGAGGCGGCCGCGAAGGAGGCCGTCAACAACCGGCTGAAGGAGCTGACCGGCAAGCAGCTCGAGCCGGCGGTGATCGACCGCGCGTTCGCCGACATCACCCTGTCGGTGGACCCGGTGGCGTCGACGTTCCCGCAGCTCGCGAAGGACGCCGTCACCGCCGGAATCGCCAAGCAGGCCGCGGATGTGGCCGGCATCGCGGACTTCGCCGCGCTGAACGACGTACTCGAGCAGGCCGGCAAGTCGCCCGTCGACGCGGCGGGCCTGGACCACCAGTAGCAGGCAGAGATCGAGAGAGGCAGGCGACGATGACCGCGACCATCGCCATCCCGGACGACACCGCCGTCGTCACCACGCCGGCCGTCCGGCTGAGCGGCGTCGGCAAGACCTTCGGGCACGGCAAGTCCGCCGTGACCGCGCTGGACGGCGTCGACCTGGAGGTCGCGCCCGGCGAGTTCGTCTGCCTCCTCGGCGCCTCCGGCTGCGGCAAGTCGACGCTGCTCAACCTGGTCGCCGGGCTGGACCGCCCGACGACCGGGACGATCGAGCTGACCGCCGGCCGGCCGGCGGTGGTGTTCCAGGAGGCCGCGCTGATGCCGTGGCTGACCGCCGCGGGGAACGTGGAGCTCGCTTTGCGGCTTGCCGGGGCCTCGCGAGCGGTACGACGGGCACGTACGGCCGAGCTGCTGGAGCTGGTCCGGCTCGGCGGCGTCGGTAGCAAGCGTCCGCACGAACTGTCCGGCGGGATGCGCCAGCGAGTCGCGCTGGCCCGGGCGCTGGCGTCCGCGACGCACGGTACGGAGTCCGGTGACGTGCACGGGTCGCTGATCCTGATGGACGAGCCGTTCTCCGCGCTGGACGCGATCACCCGCGACGTCCTGCAGGCCGAGCTCAGCCGGATCTGGCGGGCGACGGGCGCGGCCGTCGTGTTCGTGACCCACGACGTACGGGAGGCGGTCCGGCTGGGGCAGCGCGTCGTCCTGCTGTCGTCGCGGCCCGGCCGGGTCGTGCAGGAGTGGGCGGTCGACGGTGCGTCGGCAGTCGAGGAGCTGGCGCTGGTCGACGAGATCAACGTCCGGTTGCGGGAGGTGATCAGCAGCCATGCCGCACACTGACGTACTGGCCGAGCCGCAGGACGACGCCGGCGTCGGCGCCGGGCTGGACGCGCTCGACACCCCGCAGACCCAGCAGCGCCGCGGTCTCGCCGCCCGGCTGCGCGCGGTGGCGGCCCGGGTGCTGCCGCCGGTGGTCGCGGTGGCGATCCTGGTCGCGGTCTGGCAGGCCCTGTGGGCCGCCGCGATCTGGCCGGAGTACCAGCTGCCGTCACCGCTGTCGGTGTGGGACCACCTCACCGAGGCGTTCGGGGACCGGTCGCTGTTCGGGTGGTTCTGGGTGTCGGTGCACCGGGCGTTCATCGGGTTCGGGATCTCGCTGGTGGTGGCGGTGCCGCTGGGGCTGGCGATCGCGCACTCCAAGCTCGTACGACGCGGGGTCGGGCCGCTCATCTCCGGCTTGCAGAGCCTGCCGTCGGTGGCCTGGGTACCGGCCGCGATCCTGTGGTTCGGGCTGACCGACGCGGCGATCTACTTCGTCGTACTGCTCGGTGCGGTGCCGTCGATCGCGAACGGCCTGGTCTCCGGGATCGACCAGGTGCCGCCGATCCTGCCCCGGGTCGGCAAGGTGCTGGGCGCCGGGCGGCTGGCGAACATCCGGCACATCCTGCTGCCGGCCGCGCTGCCGGGGTTCCTCGGCGGGCTCAAACAAGGCTGGGCGTTCTCCTGGCGGTCGTTGATGGCCGCCGAGCTGATCGCGACCTCACCGCAGCTCGGTGAGGGGCTCGGCCAGGTGCTGCACAACGGGATGTCGCTGTCGGACCAGTCGCTGGTGTTCTTCGCGATCCTGCTGATCTTCCTGGTCGGGGTCGGTATCGAGCTTGCGGTCTTCCGGCCGCTGGAGCGCAGCGTGCTGCGGGCGCGCGGGCTGTCCGCCCTGCACTGACGGGCCTCGGGGCGCCGGTCGCCGTACTGTGGAAGGCAGCGATACGCGGACCCGAGGAGACGTGACGAGTTGCTGCGGTACCTGCCATTCCTGATCGACCTGGTGCTGACCGTCTACGCGCTGTTCTCCTGCGTCCAGACGCCGGACGACGAGGTGCCGCACCTGCCGAAGCTGATCTGGGTGCTGCTGATCGTGCTGGTGCCGTTCGTCGGCCCGATCACCTGGCTGCTGGTCTCCCGTGCGGCGCAGGTGTCGTCCGGAGGGCCGACGGGCGGTGGCACGGCGTACGGCCCGCGCGCCGCCACCGGTTCGCCGCCGGCGCGGGCGTCCGCTCCGGACGACGACCCGGAGTTCCTCGCCTGGCTCGAGCGCCAGCAGCGCCGCCGGGCGCGCCCGGACGCGCCGAAGGACGGTACGACGCCGGCCGACGGCAGCACGCCGGGCGACGACGCCGAGCCCGGCCAGAGCGATCCCGCCTGACCCAGAGCTCAGGCGGACTGGCGTTCGCCGAGTGCGAAGGCGTCGCGCTCGGACTCCGTCGTACCGCCCCAGACTCCGTAGGGCTCACCGACCTGGACGGCGTGCTGGCGGCAGTCGTCCTGCACCGGGCAGGTACGGCACAGCGCCTTCGCGACCAGCTCGCGGGCACGTTTGCGTCGCCCCCGTTCGGACTCCGGGGAGAAGAACAGCTCAGGGTTCACGTCTCGGCAGGCTGCCTGGGACTGCCAGTCCCAGATCTGCATGAGCGGTGCGGGCAGGCGGGGCGTACCTCTCGACACAGGGGCCTCCTTCGACGGACGCGGCTCCGGATATCGAACCTATGCCCAACTTATGCACCGCGGGCCCTGCCGCGAAACCCCCAAATTGCGACAGACCGGTTTTAGATGCGTACTCAGCGTGTCGAGGTCACGATGTACTCGTGCGTGATCCGGATCGCGGAAGCACCGGCGCAGTGCCGTCGTCGTCGTACCCGGCCGGCCGGGGCAACGTCGACAGCACCGCATTGGGCGTCGGGGAGGTCGCCCGGCGGCTCGGTGTGGCGCCGCCGACCCTGCGCAGCTGGGGACGGCGGTACGGGCTGGAGCCGAGCGGCCGCAGCGACGGCGGCCACCGCCGGTACACCGCGGCGGACGTGGTGCGGCTGCAGACCGTGCTGCGGCTGGTCCGGCAGGGCGTGCCGACGGCGGCCGCGGCCGAGTCCGTGCGTGGCGGCACGGTGCCGGCCGAGGCCCTGATGCCGGCCTGGACGCTGCCGGACGCCGCCGACCGGCAGCGGATGCTGTGGGCGCTGGCGGACCGGATGGATGTGCTGGCCCTGCGCAGCATCGTGGAGGCGGCGCTGGGGTCGGCCGGCGTGGTCCCGGTCTGGACCGACCTGCTGGCGCCGCTGCTGAGGAGCCTGGACCGGCGCCGGCGGGCCGACGGGGCCGGTGCCGAGGTCGGGCGGCTCACCACCGAGGTGCTGACCGGCTGCCTGCACCGCTACACCGGCCACCTGTGGTCCCGGCGCCCGCCGGACCCGGCCGGGCGTCCGGTGCTGCTGGCCGGGCTGGCGGGGGAGCAGCACACGCTCCCGCTGCTCGCGATCTCGGCGGCACTGGCCGAGCACCGCGCGCTCGGCCAGGTGCTCGGCGCCGGGGTGCCGGTGCCGGCGCTGGCGGCGGCGATCGCCCGGAGCCGGCCGGCGGCGGTGCTGGTCTGGGCCAGCGACCCGTCGTCCGCAGACGTGGACGCGGTCACCCGGCTGGTGCGGGCGCGGCCGTCGTACCCGGTGGTCCTGGGCGGCGCGGGCTGGCCGCGCGCCTCGGGCGGCCCGGTGCTGCGGCTGGCGCCGACGGTGGCCGAGGCGACCGCGGTGCTCGCCGCCGGCGTGCTGGCGGCGGCGCGTCGCTGACGTCCCGGAGCCGCGTGCCGTCAGGTCGCGAGACGGCCGAGCCAGACGCCCAGCGCGGCCGCTGCGAGGCCTGCTGCGAGCGTCCCGGCCACGTTCAGTAGGGCGGACGGCCGCGCGCCCTCCTCGGCCAGCCGCACGGTCTCGTACCCGAACGTGCTGTACGTCGTGAACGCCCCGCAGAACCCGACCCCGAGCAGCAGCGAGACGGTGCGGTCCGGCCAGGCCGAGAGCAGGCCCAGCAGCAGGCTGCCGGTGACGTTGACGGTCAGGGTGCCCCACGGGAACGTCGCCCCGGTCCGGCGCTGCACGAAGCGGTCGGCCAGGTACCGCAGCGGCGCGCCGACCGCGGCGCCCGCGGCCACCAGCAGCACGGTCACCCGCGCCCGCCTCCGAGATCGAGGACCTCGACCGGTTCCAGTGTCGCGACGCCCTCCAGGCCGAGGTCGCGCAGCCCGGCGGCGAACTCGCGCAGCCGCTGCTCGTCGTCGATGATCACCACCGCCACCGGCAGGTCCTCGCTGAGGCTGAGGATCCGGGTGGTGTGGATGTGGTTGGTCGCGCCGTAGCCCTCGACGCCGCGGAACACGGTGGCGCCGGCGAGGCCGGCGGCGTGCGCACGGCGGACGATCTCGTGGTACACCGCGTGGTGGTGCCACTGGTCGTCCTCGCCGACCAGGACGGTCAGCCGGCTGGTGCTCATCGGGTCTCCCTCCGCAGGGTCAGGGAACGGGTCGCCACGACCCCGGTCTGTACGGCGACCAGGGCGGCCACCGCGGTTCCGGCGAGGTACGCCAGCGCGGTGACGGGGTGGTCGGCCAGCAGGTGCTCGGTCTCCACGGCGTACGTCGAGAAGGTGGTGAAGCCGCCCAGCACGCCGGTCCCGAGGAACGGCCGCGCCAACCGGTGGGTGGCACGGACCTCGGTGATGACGACCAGCAGTACGCCGATGGCCAGGCAGCCGGACACGTTGATCGCGAACGTCGCCCACGGGAACCCGCCGGGATGTCGCGGCCAGGTCCGCGCCACGCCGTACCGGGTCAGCGCCCCGAGCATGCCGCCGGTCGCGACGGCCGCCAGCACCGGCAGTTCGCGGCGCGCGCGCCGCCGCCACATCGTTGCCTCAGGCATCTGTGGTTTCCACCTCGCCGGGACGGAGCTGAGACCGCATCGAGACGAATCTCGCGAACTATTCCTACCAGGCGTGGGTCCACGATCCGAGACGCGCGCCCGGCAGGGTGACCGGCTGGGCTAGTGTCTGCGACGTGACTCGTCGCTATTGGCGCTTTTTTGAGTGGCCGGCCCTGGTGCCCGGCGACTCGGCTGCCCGCTGACGTCACCGAGAACCAGAGCCGGCTGAAGGCAGGGACACCGTCCCTGCCTTTTCTCATGTCAACAGCCGGCGCCGGGACCGAACCCGACCGAGCACCGGCGGAAAGGTCCCACCGATGAACACCCTCTCCACCTCACGGGACGCCGCACACGGCGTCGTCGACCAGCGGATCGACAAGGTCGTCCCGCTCGTGACACCCGCCGCGCTCTACGCCGAGCTCCCGCTCGACGCCGCCGCCGAAGACGTCGTACGACGAAGCAGACGCGCCGTCACCGGTGTGCTGGACGGGACCGACGACCGGCTGCTGGTCGTCGTCGGGCCGTGCTCGGTGCACGACGCGGAGGCGGCGCTGGACTACGCCGGCCGGTTGCGGCCGCTGGCCGCCGAGCTGTCCGACGGGCTGCTGGTGGTGATGCGGGTCTACTTCGAGAAGCCGCGCTCCACACTCGGCTGGAAGGGCCTGATCAACGACCCCGGTCTGGACGGGTCGGGTGACGTGAACCGTGGCCTGCGGGTCGCGCGCGACCTGTTGCTGCGGGTGCTGGCCTCCGGGCTGCCGGTCGGGTGCGAGTTCCTCGACCCGATCACACCGCAGTACATCGCCGATACCGTCGCGTGGGGCGCGATCGGGGCGCGGACCGTGGAGAGCCAGGTGCACCGGCAGCTCGCGTCCGGGCTGTCGATGCCGATCGGGATGAAGAACCGGCCCGACGGGAGCGTGCAGACCGCGGTGGACGCGATCCGCGCAGCGGCGGTGCCGCACGTGTTCACCGGTATCGACGCCTCCGGCGCGCCCGCCATCCTGCACACCCGCGGCAACGCCGACTGCCACCTGGTCCTGCGCGGCGCCGACACCGGCCCGAACCACGACCCGGCGTCCGTCGGCGCGGCGGCCGAACTGCTGCGCTCCGCCGGCCTGGCGGAGCGGGTCGTGGTGGACGCCAGCCACGGCAACAGCCGCAAGGACCACACCCGGCAGCCGTCCGTCGCGTCGGAGATCGCCGCACAGGTTGCCGGCGGCAACGAGGTGGTACGCGGCGTGATGCTCGAGTCGTTCCTCGTCGGCGGCCGGCAAGATCTCGACCCGACGCGGCCACTGACGTACGGCCAGTCCGTGACCGACGCCTGCATGGCCTGGGACATCACCGCCGACGTCCTTCGCGACCTGCATGATGCGGCTCTTGCCCGGCGCGCGGTGCGCTCCGGACGTCGTCGCTGAGGTGGGTCCTACAGCCCTTGAACCGACTGGCACGCCTGTAGGCCAACGGTGTGCTGGCCGCGTCGCCGTGCTGGTTCGGTAACCGTCGCGAGGACATGATCACGTCGACCGCATCCCGCGCCGCCGAACGCTCGCGAGCTCCTGGCGAGAGTTGCTGATGGCAACGAGGTCAGGTCGGTGACCGGTGCGCGGCGCGGTCTTGGTGGTCGGGCCTTTCGGGTCTGACGAGTGGGTGAGGCTCAGCCTGGCCTTGCACGCGACGGATTTAGTGGGCGCGGCCCCGCGGCAGCTGGCGACGGTGGGCTTTGGAGGCAACCAGGAGGCCTTGGGCGGCAGCTGTCGTGCCCTCGCGCTGATGCTCTGGACTAGTTGTCTGGGTATGAGCACTGGGGAGCGCGGCCATGTACGCGCTGAGCTGGGACATGACGAGGTCAGAGACGGCGAGCTCGCAGAGCGCGGGGCGAGGGCGGCAGACGGAAGGACGCGCAAAGAGAAGAAATGCGCGGCAAAGAGGAAGCATCCGGCAAGCCGAGGCACGCAACACCGGAGCTGCGGTGAGCGAATGAGACCAGGACGACGGGGGCGCGGTGACGTCGCGGACTCGTACAGCCGCCCCGCAGTTAGGGTGGCTGCGGGGCGGCCGGTCGAGGGCAGGCGGGGTTAGCTGACCGGGTGGAGTCAGCTGGCGCGGTCGTCGCGGGTGTCGATGGGGTGGGTGCCGGTGTGGTCGACGCGGTAGAGGTGTCCGTGGGGGCTGGTCCATTCGAAGGCGCCGTCGGGTAGCCGCCGGCAGCGCCAGTTGCCGTGGGTTTTCACCC
>DASXRB010000234.1:0-5063 GCA_036506875.1 Kribbellaceae bacterium
GCCGGCTACCGCCCAGCCGGGGGGATGGGTTGTGTGCCGCCCAACCGAGGAGTTCTGTTGAGCAAACGGATTCTCGTGTCGGCCGTCGGTGTTGGCGCACTCGCCATCACCGGGTTGGCCACCCTGGTACCAGGGGCCGCCACCGCGGCCCAGTCCCCCGCCGGAGCGCTGCACGCCGCTCGCGTCTGCGCCACTGTCACCACCCCGAACACGGCGAGCTGCCAGTCGCTCAAGCTTGTGAACGACAAGGGCGTCAGCCCGGACTCGACGACCCCACCGGCCGGCGGCCTCACGCCGGCCCAACTGCAGGACGCGTACAAGCTCACGGGCCTGAGCGCGGCCGGCCGCACCGTCGCGATCGTCGACGCCTACGGCTACCCGAACCTGGAGCGCGACCTGGGCGTGTATCGCGCGCAGTTCAACCTGCCGCCGTGCACCATCGCGAACGGCTGCCTGAGGATCATCGACCAGAACGGTGGCACCAGCCTGCCCCGCTTCAACGCGGGCTGGGCCGGTGAGCAGGCGCTGGACGTGGACGCCGTCTCGGCGGCCGCACCGGACGCGAAGATCCTCGTCGTGCAGGCGAAGTCGGCCACCTTCGCCGACCTCGGCACCGCGGTCGTCACCGCATCCAAGCAGCCAGGCGTGGTGGCGATCTCCAACAGCTACGGCGGCGGCGACGCGGCCGACTCGTCGTACGGCACCTACTACAACCACCCGGGCATCGCGGTCACCGCGTCGACCGGTGACAACGGCTACCAGGGCGGCAGCTACCCGGCCTCGTCGTCGTACGTGACCGCCGTCGGCGGTACCTCGCTCGTTGCCGCGGGCAACACCCGGGGCTGGAGCGAGACGGTCTGGAGCGGCGCCGGTTCCGGCTGCTCGTCGTACAACACCGCGCTGAGCGCGGCGGCGAGCTTCGACACCGGGTGCGGCAAACGTGCGATGGCCGACGTGTCGGCCGCCGCCGACCCGGGCAAGGGCGGTATGGCGGTCTACTACCCGACGTCGAAGCTGAGCTCGACCTGGGGCCAGTTCGGCGGGACCAGCGAGTCGGCACCGATCATCGCGTCGGTGTACGCGCTGTCCGGCAACACCTCCGGCTACGCGAACGCAATCCCGTACGGCCACACCAGCGCGCTGTTCGACGTGACCAGCGGCAGCAACGGCACCTGCCCGACCACCCAATGGTGCAACGCCCGCACCGGCTGGGACGGCCCGACCGGCCTCGGCACGCCGAACGGCGCCGGCGCCTTCTGACGCAGTTCCACCGAGTACCGGCCGGGTCCGAGTGGGGACCCGGCCGGTATTCGGCTTCCCGGCTAGGGCGTGACGAAGTAGCCGTGCCGCTCCAGCTTGCCGACGGTCACCGGGCCCGGGTCGCCGTCGTCGACGAGCTCCAGGTGCCGCTGCACCGCCTTGACCGCGGCGACGAAGTGCTTGCGGTCCCGGGTCGCGCGCCACTCGATGAAGACGTCGTCGCTGATCACCCGCAGCCCGGTGAACGCGACCGCCATGAACTGCTCGGCGTCGAACCCGAACGTGTGCGAGATCGGGTCCCCGGCCGCCGCCATCCGTAGCGCCCGCACGGTCAGATGGATATCGCGCTTCTTCGCGACCGGCGTGGACGACGGAATCGCATCGGGCAGCTTGCGCTTGGCCCGGTACTCGTCCCAGGTGCGGTGCCGGAAGTCCGGCGGGCCGTCGTCCGGGCCGTTGTTCGCCAGGCCGTTGCGGCCGTGCCGGTAGTCGACGACTTGCTCCTCGGCCTGCGGGTGCAGGTCCGGGTCGCCGATCGCGATCGCGTGGACGTGGTCGAACGGGAAGCTCCCGCCCTTCTTGCGCAGCCAGGCCGCGAACCCGACCCGGCGCAGCTCGCGCACCACGGTCGCGCGCTGGCCGCCGGTCAGTGGCGTGGCCCGGATGTCGACCGCGCCGCCGCCCGCGTGCGTCATCGCCGACGCCGGCACGGAGGTGTTGTACGACCCCTGCGTGATGTCGAAACGGAAGTCCGCCGGAATGCCTCGGGATACCCGCACGTTGCGCTCGGCCTCGAGGATCATGTCGATGGTCCGCTGGTTGAGCGTATGCCCCCGGAACTGGACGTGCTTCAGTGTCATCTTCTGAGTGCTCCCCACCCCGATGTGCGCCGTCCCCCCTGTGGTCCGGCGCAGAACTCGTTCCATAGTTACCTGTTCACGGTGCGTCGCGCCAGTCCTTACCCAGATCCGGTACGACGTGAACGCCTGTCACGCGAGCAGCGCGGCCGCCTTCCGCAGGTCCGCGACGAACGCCCGGTACGCCGTCGCACGGTCGTCCGCCCGCAGCACCGACGACGGGTGCACGGTGCCGACCGCGAGCCCGCCGTCGGGCATCTCGACCGGTTCGCCGCGCTGCTTCGTCACCCGGTACGACGGCCCCAGCAAGGCCCGTGCCGCCACCGCGCCGAGCACGACCACTACCTCGGGGTCGAGGACGGCCAGCTCCGCGGTCAGCCACGGCCGGCACGCGGTGATGTGCGCGACGTCGGGCGTCTTGTGCAGCCGCCGCTTCCCCTCGCCGCGGGTGGTGAACCGGAAGTGCTTGACCGCGTTGGTGACGTACGCGTCGTCGCGGGCGATCCCCGCGTCGGCGAGAGCCCGGTCCAGGAGCCGCCCTGCGGGCCCGACGAACGGCCGGCCCGTCTTGTCCTCCTGGTCGCCGGGCTGCTCGCCGACGAGTACCACCCGGGCGGTTTCAGGCCCCTCGCCGAACACCGCCCGGGTGGCGTCCCGGAACAGATCGCAGCCGTGGCAGTCCTGGACCGCGCGTTCCAACACGTCCAGGTTCGCTGCCGGGGGCACCCATTCGGCCGCGCCGGGATGGCTCGTCGTGGTCATTCAGCTCCGCAGCCGCGGAAGCACCTCCTCGCCGTACATCGCGATCATCTCGCGGTAGCGCGGGGCGATGTCGGCCACGTAGATCTCGTCGAAACCGGCCTCGACGTACGGCGCGAACGCCTCCAGGTGCGCCTTCACGTCCGGGCCGCAGGCCACCGACGACCGGGTCGACTCGGGTGTCACCAGGGTCGCGGCCTGCTCGAAGTGCCGCGGCGACGGCAGCACCTGTGCCAGCTCGCCGGGCAGCCCGCTGGTGGCCCACAGCCGGTGCGCGTGCTCCGCGCCCTCGTCCTCGGTCGGCGCCCAGCTCACCTTGAACCCGGCCGCGGCCGGCTTGTCGCTCCCGGCGCCTTTCCGGAAGCGCTCCAGCAGCTCGGTGTCGGGCTTGGTGGTGATGTACCCGTCACCGATCCGGGCCGCCAGGTCGGTCGCCTCCGGCCCGAAACCCGACACGAAGACCTGGGGCGGCTGCTCCGGCCGGGTGTAGATCCGCGCGGTGTCCGCGGTGAAGTAGCGGCCGCGGTGCGAGACGAACTCCTCGGTCCACAGCCGACGGATCAGCCCGACCGCCTCCTCCAGCATCTCCAGCCGCACCTCCGCGGTCGGCCAGGCGCCGCCCAGCACGTGCTCGTTGAGCGCCTCCCCGGACCCGACGCCGAGCGTGAACTGCCCGTCCAGCATGACCGCGCTGGTCGCCGCGGCCTGCGCCACCACGACCGGGTTGATCCGCACCGTCGGGCAGGTGACCGCCGTCGTCACCGGCAGGTCGCAGACCTGTGAGATCGCGCCGATCACCGACCAGACGAACGGGCTCTGGCCCTGCTCGTCGTTCCAGGGGTGGAAGTGGTCACTGATCCACAGCGCGTCGAACCCCGCGCGCTCCGCCAGCCGCGCTTGGTCGACAAGCGCCGCCGGGCCGTACTCCTCTGTCGACAGGAAGTACCCGAACCGCATCGGCGTCCTCCTCGGTACACGTCGCTGTTCATGCCCCGTGACCGTCCGCGCCGCGGTCCAAACGTCGTACGACGCGCCAGGGCTGGAAACCGGTCAGCTGCCGTGCTTGCGTGGGAGGTGAGCCGCAGAGGGGAGACGCAGATGAAGCTCGACCGGATCAGTGAGCTGGTCAGATCAGGCGGTCCGTTCCTGACCGCCTACCTCGACGTCGGCCGCGGCGCCGCGCTCGCCGCGCACGAGCTGGAGGTGCGCTGGCGCGCCGCAGAGGCGGACCTGCTCTCGCAGGGCGCCCCCGAACCGCTGGTGAGCCGGGTCGGCGAGCGGATCACCGAACCGACCCGCTGGCACGGCCCGGTGAGCCGGCTGGTCGCGACAGGCGGTGACGAGATCGTGCTCGACGACAGGGTCGCCGCCACCCCGTCGGCGGAGGTGACCTCTTGGGGCCCGCTGCCGGACCTCACCAGCTGGCTGACCGATGCCGACCCGTGCCGTTCCGTGCTGCTGGTCCTGGCCGACCGCCTGGGGGCCGACCTCGAGCGGTACGACGCGTGGCCGGGGCCCGCGGTGAGCACGGACGCCGTCGACGGCGAGGACCTCCACCTGACCCACGTCGCCGCGGGCGACTGGGCGCACAAGGAGTTCCAGCGGCGCAGCGACGAGGTCCTGCGGCACAACGCACGGCTGGTCGCCGAACGCGTCGACCACGAGGCACGCGCTGGAGTGGACGTGGTCGCGCTGGCCGGCGACGTCCGCGCCCGGGCGGAGATCCGCGAGGCCCTCGGCGAGCCGGCCCGGCAGCGGCTGGTCGAGCTGGATCACGGCAGCCGCGCCCCGGGCAGCTCGCGGCAGACCCTCGACGAGGCGCTGCGGCACGCGCTGCACGACTGGGTCGTGGCGCAGAAGCTCGCCCGGGTGCGCGAGGTCCAGCAGCGCGCCGGCCGCGGCGAGGCGATCGCGCTGGGCGTGAACGCGGTTCTGGGCAGCCTGGTTCGTGGCCAGGTCGCCCAGGTGCTGCTGGCACCCGAGGCAGCGGCGGGGCGGACGGTCCGGCCCGGCCGGCATCCCGGCCTGCCGTTGCCGCCGGCAGCGCTCGCGGAGGACGAGCTGCGCGCCGACCTGGCCGTGGTCGGCGCTGCGGCCGCGACCGACGCCGAGGTCGAGGTGACCGCCGCGTCGGCCCTGCCCCCGGACGGCGTCGCCGCCCTGCTCCGCTGGAGCTGACACATCGGA
>DASXRB010000235.1:0-5898 GCA_036506875.1 Kribbellaceae bacterium
CGTGGCCGTGGCCGTGCACCCTGGCGACGTACTCCGGGTGAGCGGTGACGATCTCCAGGCTCGGCCCCGCGATCGACACGCCCGTCGGCAGCGAGCCGTCCCGGAACCGCAGCGGCACCCGGTCCATCAGGAGCACGGTCCGCACCTCGGGAGCCAGCGCGCGCATCCGGCGCAGCGACAGCCAGGAGAAGCTCATCACCCGCGCCGGCGACTCCTGGCCGAGCCGCGGCCGGGCCCAGCCGAACCGGTCCAGCAGCTCGATCAGCCGCTTCTCGACCAGTCCGGCGTACCGGGTCGGGTGCTTGGTCTCGATCGCCACCTCCACCCGCCGCCCGCAGTCGCGGACCATCGACAGCAGCCGCTCCAGCGTGAGCACCTTCAGCTGATCGGCGTCCGGCAGGTCGGCCTCGTCGTCCAGCTCCGCCCACGGGTTCTTCCACGAGCCCCAGTCGAGTTCTTCGAGGTCCCGCAGGCTCATCGTGGACAGCACGCCGCGGCCGTTCGACGTACGGTCGATCCGCCGGTCGTGGACGCACACCAGGTGCCCGTCGGCGGTGAGGCGTACGTCGCACTCCAGGCCGTCGGCGCCCGCCTCGATCGCCTTCTCGTACGCCGCCAGGGTGTGCTCGGGACTGCTGTCGCTGTCACCGCGGTGCGCCACTATGTCGGGGCGCCGGGCCTGCTTCATGGCGTCACTGTGCCACGGCGGCCTCGCGGTGCGGCGGCACGGCCCGGGCGTAGATCACCGCGCCGCCGAGCGCCAGCACGCCGATCGCGGAGATGCCCGCGCCGAGGCTGCCGAGTGCGCCGATCGCGCTCACCAGCGCCGGCCCGGCGGCCAGCCCGCTGTCGTGGCACAACCGCCACGCGGCGAGGAACTCGGCACGGTCCTGCGCCGGCGCCACGTCGGCGCCCAGCGTCATCACCAGCCCGGTGGACAGCCCGCTGCCCATCCCCATCACCAGTGCCGTCGCGGTCAGCGTCGCCGGACCGATCGTTGCCGGCAGCAATAGTTGCCCGAGGCCCAGGAGCAGCAGGCACGGTACGGCGACGAAGCGGCGGCCGCGCAGGTCCATCAACCGCCCGCCCGGGTACGCGACCAGCATCTCGAGGCCGGCCGCGATCCCGACGATCAGGCTGGTCGTGGCCGCACCAAGACCGATGTGCGCGGCCCACACCGGCACGGTGACGTTGCGGGTGCCGCGCGCAGCGCCGGTGAACAGGACCGCGACACCGAGCGTGCCGAGCACCCGGCGGTGCCGCCGGATGGTCGTGACGAAGGACGGGCCCCGGGTGCCGATGATCCGCACGTCGTGCTCGAGGTCCGGCAGCCGGGCCATCAACGCCGCCGCGAGCAGGATGCCGGCGAGCTCGATCGCGAACGCGCCGCGCGGGCCGGTGAACCGTACGACGGCCGCACCCAGCAGCGGTCCCGCGAACAGGCCGATCCGGTTCGACGTCGCCATCGCGGCCAGCGCCCGTGCCCGCACGGTCGGCGGCACCGAGTAGGCGACGTACGCGTGCCGCGCCAGCCCCCACACCGCCGCCGCGATTCCGGTCAGCAGCACGCCGAGCGCCAGCACCGGCACCGTCCACGCGGCCAGGCACAGCGCCGCACCCACCGCCCCGAACAGGCTGCCGGCGACGACCGCGCGCCGCTCGCCGAGCCGCCGGACCGCGCGCCCGGCCGGCACCGCCCCGGCGACCTGCCCGATCCCGAACAACGCGACCACGACGCTCGCCAGCACCAGCGACGCACCCAGCGACCGGGCGCTGAACGCCACCACCGGGATCGCCGCCCCCTGCGCCAGCCCGAACGCGGCCGCCGGCACGAACACCGGCACCACCAACGGCCGCAGCGCTCCCGACACAGGCGTCACCGCACGAGCCTAAGCGGACGCCACGGCGGCCTCGGCCGGTGCGCAATTCGCCTGGTCAACCCGGCGAACGGAGGGTTCGCCCGGGTCATGACCCGGGCGGAGGCGCGGTTCGCGTGGTTGACCAGGCGAATTGCCCACCGGGCCGGTGCGACGAGCGGCCCGGGCGGCCAGCGCACTGGATCACACCCTCACACGTTCGGCCGGGTGTGCGTTGTACTGACGTGGTGTCGAAGAAGCGGTCCGTGCAGCTCCCGCCGTTCCAGGCGCTGGTCGACGCGCACTGGCGGGAGGTGTCCCGGCTGGCCCGCGCGCTGGCCGGTCCCGTCGACGGTGACGACGTCGCGCAACGCGCGTGGGAGAAGGCGTTCACCGCGTACCCCGGGCTGACGTCGGCGAAGAACCTGCGCGGCTGGTTGCTGACGATCACCGCGCGGACCGCGACCGACGTGCACCGTGCGCGCAGACCCCAGGCACCACTGACCGACGACCTGCCCGCCGCCGTCGACGGGCCCGACCCGGCCGACTGGCCCGACCCCGAGCTGTGGGGCGCGGTGGCCCGGCTGCCCGAGCGGCAGCGGACCGCGGTGGCGCTGAAGTACGTCGGCGACCTGGACCATGCCGCGATCGCGGAGGCGCTGGGCACCACTCCGGCCGCGTCCCGGCGGCTCGTCAGCGACGCGCTGGCGAATCTACGCAAGGAGCTTGACAATGACTGACCTCACTGACCTCGAGACCCGCCTCAGTGTTGTCGCGCCGGCAGCGGCGCCGCCGGTGCTGCCGGACGCCGACGTCGGGTACGCCGTGCACGAGACCCCGATCGGCTCGTTGCTGCTGGCAACCGCCGCCGGCCGGGTGGTGGCATCGTCGTACGACGACGAGGAGACGGTGACGCGGCGGCTGGCCCGCGCGATCTCGCCGCGGGTGCTGCGGCAGCCGAAGGCGGTCGACGAGGTACGACGCCAGCTGGACGAGTACCTCGCGGGACGCCGGCAGCGGTTCGAGCTGGAGGTCGACCTGGCGCTCGCGACGGCGTTCCAGCGGCAGGTGCTGACCGGGCTGGCGTCGTACGTGCCCTTCGGCCGGACCACGACGTACGGCGCGCTGGCCGGGGAGATCCACCGGCCCACCGCGGCCCGGGCGATCGGGCACGCGCTGGGCGCCAACCCGCTGTGCATCGTCCTCCCGTGCCACCGCGTGGTCGGCGCCTCCGGCGCCCTCACGGGGTACGCCGGCGGTATCGAGGCCAAGCGGTTCCTGCTGGAGCTCGAGCAGCGCGGCTGAACCCTTCAGGCGGCCCGCTAGGCTGCGTTCCGTGATCCTGAACGGCGACGCTCGATGATCAGCCGGCTGACGGACTGGCTGCTGGGGCTGGACGGGCTGCCGATCTACGCGATCGTCGGGCTGCTGGTGTTCGCCGAGGACGCGCTGTTCGTCGGGTTCGTGCTGCCCGGGGAGACCGCGGCGGTGCTCGGCGGCGTGGCGGCCAGTCTCGGGCACGCGGCGCTGCCGGTGGTGCTCGCGGTCGTGATCGGCGGCGCGGTCGTGGGCGACAGCATCGGGTACGAGGTGGGCCGCCAGTTCGGCCCGCGGCTGCTGAAGACGCGCCCGCTGCAGCGGCACGCGCACCGGCTCGGCAACGCGCGCGACTTACTCGCCCGGCGCGGCGGGACCGCGGTCTTCCTCGGCCGGTTCACCGCGTTCTTCCGCGCCACGATGCCCGCGCTGGCCGGGATCGCCGAGATGCCGTACCTGAAGTTCCTGCGCTGGAACGTCGCCGGCGGCGTGTTCTGGGGCGCCGCGGTCGTGCTGATCGGCTACCTGGCCGGCAACTCGTACGAGAAGGTCGAGAAGACCTTCGGCCGGGTCACCGGGCTGGTCCTGGTCGCGGCGGTCGTCACCGGCCTGACCGTGTGGCACCTCCGGCGGCGTCGCGCGGAGGTCCAGGACTGACCGGCCGGACGACGCCGCCCGCGGTGTGACCGCTCACGCCCGGCGGCCTACCCGGCCGAGGAGTACGGCGGCCAGCGCACCGACCACGATCGAGGTGTACGTCGCGCCCATCCACGCCGGCGGGGTGAAGTGCACCCAGCCCTGCGCGTCGGTCCAGAACGACGACCAGCCCTTGACCGTGCCCGGCCAGACCAGCTGGTACGCGACGAACCCGCACAGCCACGCCACCGCCGGCTGCCAGCGGAACCGCGCCGTCGCGGACACGTCCCAGCGGCGGCGGCTGACCACGAAGAAGTCCGCGATCGCCACCGCGAACAGCGGCACGAACACCGACCCGATCAGGAACAGGAACTGCTGGTAGTTGCGCAGGTCGACGAGCCAGGCGAGCACCGTGGCGAGCACGCCGA
Organism: Kribbellaceae bacterium; assembly: GCA_036506875.1. Taxonomy (GTDB): domain Bacteria; phylum Actinomycetota; class Actinomycetes; order Propionibacteriales; family Kribbellaceae; genus DASRHY01. The sequence goes on from DASXRB010000235.1 coordinate 4,238, forward strand.
TGGCGATCGAGATCCAGCGCCGGTCGACATGGCCGACGACGTTGTGGGTCGACATCGTGGTGGAGTACACGTTCGCGTACGCCTCGTCGACCTCGTCCACCAGCAGCACGAACAGCGCGATCGCGCCGGCCGGCAGCGTCACCAGCGCGGGGATCACGTCCGCGTCGTTGGTCTGCAGCCTGGCCACCGCGAACACGCCGAGCGCGAAGTAGACCGCCGCGGCGACGCCGTACCCGAGGGAGGCTCCGGCGAACGCGGCCCGGTCGGTGCGGCTGTGCCGGGTGTAGTCGGCCGCCAGCGGCGCGAACGAGACCACGCCCGCCGCGGCCAGGTCGACCGCGGGCCAGAAGCCGAGTACCTGGTCCTGCGGCAGGTCGTGCGCCGGCTGCTTCAGGACCTGGAAGAACAGGTACGCCGAGGCCAGCAGCACCAGCCACACCATCACCTTGCGCAGCAGCCGTACAGTCCCGAGCGGGCGGACCGCCATCGTCGTCGCGATCGCACCCGCGAGCAGCACGAACAGCCACCGCCAGCGCTCACTGGTGACCGCGACCGCGGCCTGCGAGATGACGATGATCTCCATCGTCGCCCAGCCGATGTTCTGCGCGATGTTGAGCACGGTCGGCGCGAGCGACCCCTGCCGCCCGAACAGCCCGCGCATGCAGGCCATCGCCGGCGCGCCCGTCCGCGACCCGAAGACCGCGGCGCCGCCGAGCACGAGGCCGCCGATCACGCACCCGACGACGGTCGCCGCCAGGCCTTTGACCAGCGAGCCGGTGTACGCCGCGATCAGCGCACCGGTCACCGGCCCGAACAACGAGATCCCGAGGTTGCCCCACAGGGTGAACTGGTCGAGGAACCCCAGCGTGCGCGGGGTGTCGGTGGTGAGGACGAGCGGCGCCTCGACGGAGGCCGGCCGCCGCTGCGTGGTGGTGGACATGAGCTGCTCCCTACGCCGGCATTACCCGGTCAGGTTCGAGCGGTCGGCAACCCGGTGCGGCGTCAGCGCCGCGACACGTCGCCCTCTCAGCCCGCCATACGGTGCGAGCTCCCGCAGATATGTCGTACGCCGTTCAGCCTACTGCGGCTCACTCCCAGGGCGGACGCGCCGGCGCGTGCTGGACGACGGTGGCCGGGTCGGGCCGGAAGACGCGGTAGCCGATCAGCAGGCCGGCGGCGAGCAGCAGCAGGCCGAAACCGCCATAGCCGTACGCCGTGGGCAGCCGGCCGGTGAGCTCGTCGTTGCTGCCGAAGCCGGTGCTGGCGATGATCCCGAACCAGATCAGCCCGAACACCGCGGCCACACCGATCAGGCCGAGGCCGACGATCTCGACGGTCCCGGGCTGCCGGCCGGCGCGGCGGCGGTCCAGCAGGTCGCGCAGCCAGAAGAACAGCGCGACCGCGGTGAGCGCGGCGACGGTGAGCTGGAGGATCGTGTCGATGACGTCCGTGCGCAGCGGGTGGTTCAGGTCCGAGCCCGGGGCCTGGGCGATCTCGCGGAGCGCGGTGCGCTGGACGGTCATCATCAGTAGGCCGTAGAACGCCGCGACGATGGCGCCGATCAGCGAGATCCGCGCCGCCGTCGGGTTCGGCTCCACAGCGGTCTCCGGCCCGGTCGCCGCCCCGGCCTGCGGGTGGCCGAACGGCGCGCCGAACTGCCC
>DASXRB010000236.1:0-14791 GCA_036506875.1 Kribbellaceae bacterium
GCATGACCGAGCCGAGCAGCGAGAACGACACCGAGGAAGCACGTCCGATGACCGGTGCGCACACCGACGACGGCAAGGTGGTGATCGTCGGCCCGGACGGCATGGCGGTCGAGGGTCCGCCGCGGGAGGAGGAGCGCGACGAGGACGAGCCGCGCTCGGTCACCGAGCTCGTCGAGCAGCCGGCGAAGGTGATGCGGATCGGCAACATGATCCGCCAGCTGCTCGAGGAGGTGAAGGCGGCGCCGCTCGACGAGGCGTCCCGCCATCGCCTCAAGGAGATCCACAAGGCGTCGATCAAGGAGCTGGAGACCGGCCTCGCCGAGGAGCTGGTCGACGAGCTCGAGCGGCTCAGCCTGCCGTTCACCGAGGACGGCACCCCGACCGAGGCGGAGCTGCGGATCGCCCAGGCCCAGCTGGTCGGCTGGCTCGAGGGCCTGTTCCACGGCATCCAGACCGCGCTGTTCGCACAGCAGATGGCGGCCCGCCAGCAGCTCGAGTCGATGCGCCGCGCACTACCCGGCGGCCACGGCGCGCACCCGGAGGGCGGCCCGTTCCCGGAGCACCCGCAGAACGACAGCGGCCCGTCCGGCGGCATGTACCTCTAGGGCGTGTTGGTAAACCTGTCGCCGTCGCGAGCAGGCGAGAGGTCTACCAACACCCTCTAGTACGGGTAGAGCGTCTCGAGGACGGCGGCGACGCCGTCCTCGTCGTTCGACCCACACACGTGGTCGGCCGCCGCGAGCACCTGCTCGTGGGCGTTGGCCACCGCGTACGACGTGCCGGCCCACGCCAGCATCGGCAGATCGTTCAACGAGTCACCGAACGCCACCGCGTCAGCGGCCGACAACCCCTGGGACGCGGCGAAGTCGGCCAGGGTCGCGGCCTTGGAGACCCCGGTCGCGGAGATCTCCACCAGTTGTTCACCGCCGGAATGACTGGCCGTCACCCGGTCGCCGACGACGGCTGAGACGTGCCCGAGCAGGATGTCGGAGTGCCACGCGGGGTGCCGGACGAGCAGTTTCGCGGCCGGCTCGGCGAGCAGCTCGGCCAGCTCCGCGACCAGGGTGTCGCCGGGCGTCGGCCAGCGGTTCTGGTACGACGGCTCCTGGCCGTAGCGGTCCGGGCGCTCGATCGCGAACTGCACACCGGGTACGTGCGCCCGGATCGCGGCGGCGATCTCGAGTGCGGTCGAGGGCTCGATCAGCCGTGTGCGCAAGGATTTCCGCGCCGCCACGTCGTACAGGATGGCGCCGTTGGCAACGATCGCGACGCCGTGGTCGCCGACCAGGTCGGCGAGGGCGTCCACCCAGCGCGGCGGGCGCGCGGTGACCATCACGAAGACGGCTCCGGCTCGCTCTGCCCGGCGGACGGCGGCTCTGGTACGGTCCGAGACGGTGCCGTCGGATCGCACCAGTGTGCCGTCCAGGTCCGAGGCGACGAGACGAGCCATCCCGCAACGGTATCCGGACCGCGGCAGTCCGCCCGGCGGGCCCCTTCCGCCGGCTACCCCGCCTGCCTCGTGTTCATGTTTGAACAATGTCACCAGACCGTTACGGCAGGATGCTGCAAAGGCAGCAAGTTCCCATGCAAGAGCCTGACGGCGCGTGATTTCATTCTCGGGCTAACGGGGAACCAGGGGCGACGTGTTCACGTCGTAGGGCTCGTTCCGGGTCGAGAGATCCGGTGCGGACCCTCCATCGACGAGATGACGGAATTCGGCGGGAATGTGCAACAACCACAGCAGGTCGTGTGGCGTCAACGTGGGTGGACAGGTTCGTCCTTTAGCCGGGGCGAAGGTGGGTCGGCATCAGGGAGTCGGCCCATCACAAGCGGATCCGCGTGTTCGGACGAGGTTCAGAGTCCGTTCACTCGGGTCCCGGACCGTTGGGGAGCCACGATGACCGTCCAGAGCGCCAGCGTCACGAGCCGGCGAAGCATGAGTACGCCCACCGCGGTCGTCGACTCGACTCCAGTTGTGGAAGGGGCCATGACCGGATGCACAGCGCGTGCTGACGTTTTCCAGCACCGCCTTCTCGAAGAGCCCCCGGCGTCGTCGGCACCCCGGCGAACCCGGGAGCGCTATGAGCAGCTCGTACGTGAGGCCAAGGCCGTCTGCGCGGCCTGCCCGATGTTCACCGACTGCCTGTTCAGCGCCGTGGCGGAGCACGACGTGACCGGCTTCGTCGCCGGTACGACGGCAGCCCAGCGCCGCTCGATGCGCAACCTGCTGGACGTGGACATCCAGGCCGACGACTTCGACCAGCTCGCCGGCGCGCGGGGGACGCGTCGCCCGGTCAGCCACGAGGAGGTGCTGCGGCTCCGCGCGCAGTACCCGAGCGACAGTCTCGAGTCGCTGGCGATGCGCCAGGGCAGCTCGCTGTCCACCGTGAAGCGGCACCTGCGCCGTGCCCGGCGCGGCCAGAGCCCGGCCGCCAAGGCCCCGCGCCGCCGCCCGACCATGGAAGCCGTCCTGGATGCCTTCGACGCGGTCGTGGAGACGGCCCGGCCCGGCTCGGGCAGTACGCGGGTCGCCTGACCTTTCAGCTTTCAACCGTCGTGCTCGTGTGGTTTCCCCGGGGATAACCACGCGAGCACGTGCGCTTCGGGGGGTCATAACTTCTGTGGCGAAAGAGAATTCGCCCGGGCGAATATTCGCATTCGGAGACCGGTTCGTTAAGGAACTGTCTCAGCTGCGTCTCTGACGGATCAAGGATTCCTTGCGGTTCAGAACCAGCGGTTGAGCTCGTGGGCGGCGCCGTCCTCCCGGATGGGCTTGGCGATGTCGTCGGCGGCCGCCAGCACCTCCTCGGGCGCGTCGGCCATCGCCACCCCGCGGCCGGCGAACTGCAGCATCTCGATGTCGTTGCGGCCGTCGCCGATCGCCACCAGGTCGTCCGCGATCAGGTCCAGGGCGGCCAGCGCCACCTTCAGCCCGGTGCTCTTGTCCACGCCCTCCGGCGCGATGTCCAGCCACGCGGTCCAGCCGACGAAGTAGGTGACGCCGTGCAGGCCGAGCCGGTGCGCCAGCTTCACGAACTCCGCCTCGTCGCTCTCCGGGTCCCGGATGATCAACCGGGTCACCGGCTCCGGCGCCAGGTCCTCGTGGTCCACGACGCGGATCTCACCGACCAGGTCGCCCTCGGGGAACAGCCCGGTCACCCGGTGCCCGACGCCGTGCTCCTCGACCGCCATCAGCGCGTTCGGCGCGTACTGGCGAACGGTCGCGATCACGTTCGACGCGTCGAAGGTGCGCTCGTCGAGGATCTCGCCGGACGGGTACCGGATCGTCCGCGCGCCGTTGCTGCACACCAGGATCCCGGGCGGCAGCCCGAGCTGCGCGGCGACCGGGACCGTGGCGTGCCAGGACCGCCCGGTCGACAGGATCACCGGGACCCGCGCGGCGGCCCGTCGTACCGCTTCGACCACCGCCGGGGCGATGGTCTCGTCGCGGTCCAGCAGGGTGCCGTCGATGTCGAGCGCGACGGCACCCGGGCGCCAGTCCGCTGCGGGTCCCGATGCCGTCGTCATCGGCCGACCGGTTCCAGGGCCTCGCGGCCGCCGAGGTACGGCTGCAGCGCCGCGGGGACGCGCACCGTGCCGTCCGGCTGCTGGTGCGTCTCCAGGATCGCGGCGATCCACCGGGTGGTCGCGAGCGTGCCGTTCAGCGTCGCCGCGTGCCGGTTGTTGCCGTCGGCATCCTTGTAGCGGATGTTCAGCCGGCGGGCCTGGAAGTCGGTGCAGTTCGACGTCGAGGTGAGCTCGCGGTAGCGGCCCTGGGTCGGGATCCACGCCTCGCAGTCGAACTTCCGGGACGCGGACGCGCCGAGGTCGCCGGCCGCGGTGTCGATCACCCGGTAGCTCAGCTCCACCTTGTCCAGCATCTCCTTCTCCCACGCGAGCAGCCGCTGATGCTCCTCGGCCGCCTCCTCGATCGTGCAGAAGGAGAACATCTCGACCTTGTCGAACTGGTGGACGCGGATGATCCCGCGGGTGTCCTTTCCGTACGACCCGGCCTCGCGGCGGTAGCAGGACGACAACCCGGCGTACCGCTTCGGGCCGCCGGACAGGTCGAGGATCTCGTCCATGTGGTAGCCGGCCAGCGGCACCTCGGAGGTGCCGACCAGGTAGAGGTCGTCGGCCTCCAGCCGGTACACCTCCGGTGCGTGCGAGCCGAGGAACCCGGTGCCGCCCATGACCTCGGGCTTGACCAGGCTCGGCGTCACCATCGGCGTGAACCCGGCCTCGACGGCCTGGTTGATCGCGAGCTGGAACATCGCCAGCTGCAGCAGCGCGCCCTGGCCCTTGAGGAAGTAGAACCGGGCCCCGGACACCTTCGCGCCGCGCTCCATGTCGATCGCGCCGAGCAGCTCACCGAGCTCCAGGTGGTCGCGCGGCTCGAACCCCTCGGCCGCGAAGTCGCGCGGCTTGCCGATCTCCTCGAGCACCGCGTAGTCGTCCTCGCCACCGGCCGGGACCTCGTTCTGGACCAGGTTCGGCACCTGCATCGCGAGCTCGCTGAACCGGGCGCCGGCGTCGTTCGACGCGGCCTCGGCGGCCTTGACCTCGGCGGCCAGCGTCTTGGTCCGCTCCAGCAGCGCGGTGCGCTCGTCGCCCTGCGCCGACGAGATCTGCTTGCCCAGGCCCTTCTGCTCGGCGCGGAGCTTCTCGAACTCCGCGATGCTCGCCCGGCGCGCGGCGTCGGCGGCGAGGATCTCGTCGACCAGGCCGGTCGGCTCGCCGCGCTTGGTCAGCGAGGCCCGCACCAGGTCGGGGTTGTCACGAAGGAGCTTGGGATCGATCACCCGTCAAAGGGTATCCGCCCGCTCGCCGCACTCGCCGCCGCATTTCCGGTACGACGCTCCGCCGAGCCTGGCGTCGGAGGGTTCAGCCGCAGGCCTTCACATGTGGCAGTGAAGGCTCTAGCCTTACGTTGTGAGCGAGAAGGTATTCGTGCTGACCGTGGATCAGCGGTCCAGCCGGGGGGCGGCGGACCTGGTGCCGGGATTGCTGCGGACCCTCAACGCGCGGACGCGGGCCGAAGGGCTGCTGCGCCGGTTCGAGCGTACGGCGGGGGACGAGGTGCAGGGCGTGTTCGACGACCCCGGCGCGACGATCGAGGTGGTCGTGCAGCTGATGCGCCCCGACGCGTGGAACGTGGGCCTCGGGATCGGGGCTGTGGACGAGCCGTTGCCGCGGACCACGCGGGCCGGCCGCGGGGACGCGTTCGTGAGTGCGCGGGAGGCGGTGACGCGGGCCAAGTCGAGCCCGCACCACGTCAATGTCGTCGGTGCCGACCCGTACGCTGCCGAGCAGGTGGAGACCGTGCTGTGGCTGGTGGCGCTGGTGCAGCGCCGGCGCAGCGAACGAGGCTGGGAGGTGGCCGATCTGCTGTCCGAGGGAATGACCCGGCGTGAGGTGGGCGCCAAGCTCGGCATCAGCCAGTCCGCGGTGAGCCAGCGCGCGCAGGCTGCCGGTGTGGTCGAGGAGCAGCGCGCCCGCGCCCTCGCCGCTCAGCTGCTGGCGACCCGGCGAGGCGGCGGCCCGGAGGGGGGCCGGTGACGGCGCTGATCCTGGCCGTCACCGGGTCCGGGCTGGTGTTCGCCGTGCTCGCGTGGCTGATGCGGACCGGTTCGCCGGTGCAGCTGGTGTTCGCGACGGTGATGCTGTCGGCGCTGACGCTGACCGGCGTCCTGGTGCTGACCGGGGACGGCACGGGCGGCTGGGACAAGCCCGCGCGGGTCGGCCTGATGCTGCTCGCGGGCGGGCTGGCGGTGTTCGGCGGCGGGCCGCTGACCACGTCGGTGCTGGCCCTGGTGGACCGCACGACGCCACAGGGAATGTCCACCCAGCAGGCCGGCGAGGTGCTGCGCGGTGGCGCGCTGATCGGGACGCTGGAGCGGGGCGCGATCTACGCGACCGTGGTGGCCGGCTGGCCCGAGGGGCTTGCCGTCGTACTCGCCATCAAGGGGCTGGCGCGCTATCCCGAGCTGCGCGGGCCGGACCAGGGCGCCGGCGTGCCGGAGCACGCGGTCGCCGAGCGGTTCATCATCGGCACCTTCGTCAGCGTCCTGTGGGCGGTGACCTGCGCCGGCCTGCTGCACTCGTGACCAACAGCTCGTGACCAGCAGTGCGTGACCGACCGGCGAGCCTGGTCACGGTCCGCGACCACGGGTCGGGGATGATGGGCGGGTGATCCACACGCCTGCGACCCGCGCGGGTCGTACCGCGGTGGCCGTCGCGAGCCTGGTGCCGTTCGCCGTGATCACCCTGCTGGTCGTCGGAGGCTGGGGTCCCCTGGACCGGCTGGACCACGACCTGGCCGGCGCCATGTCGTCGTACGGGCGGACCCGTCCGGACTGGGTGCGCTTCTGGCGGATCCTCGGCGCGGTGGTGCTGCCGTGGTCGTGGCGCGCGATGGCCGCGATCGTGGCCGGCTACCTGTGGCGCCGCAGGGCGCGGCTGCTGGCGATCTGGCTGGTGACCAGCGCGGCCGCCGAGATCGGCGTCGTCCAGGCCGTGAAGTACGGCATCGGCCGCGACCGGCCGGCTGGACGCCTCGTGGAGGCCACCAGCCCGTCGTACGTCTCCGGCCACGCCGCCGCGGCGATGGTGATGGCGACCGCTGTGCTGGTCGTGCTGCCCGCGGTGCGCGGCTGGTCGGTGAAGACCAAGGTGCTCGCCTGGCTGGCGGCGACGGTCGCGGTTGTGGTGACGGCGGCGGACCGGGTGGTGCTGGACGTGCACTACCTGTCGGACGTGCTCGGCGGGTGGGCGCTCGGGCTGGCGGTGGTGGCCGCGACGACGGCCGGCTTCGGGCTGCGGCCGCGCGCCCGCAAGCGCCGCAGCAAGGACGGCGACGGTACGACGCCACCACGCGCGGCGGTGATCGTGAACCCGATCAAGGTCGGGGACGGTGCGGCCTTCCAGCGCAAGGTGCACAAGGCGCTGACCAGCCGCGGGTTCGCCGACCCGCTGTGGCTGGAGACGACCGAGGACGACTCCGGGCACGCGATGGCGCGGCAGGCGGTCGAGGACGCGGTCGACCTGGTCCTGGTCGCCGGCGGCGACGGCACCGTCCGCGTCGTCTGCGCGGAGCTCGCCCGCACCGGCATCCCGGTCGCGGTCGTGCCGGCCGGCACCGGCAACCTGCTGGCCCGCAACCTCGGCATCCCGCTGGACCTGGACGAGGCGCTGTACCGGCTGCTCGACGGCCACAACCGCACCATCGACCTGGTCGAGGTGCACGGCGACCACCTGGACTCCGAGCTGTTCGCGGTGATGGCCGGGGTCGGCCTGGACGCCGCGATCATCGACGACGCGCCCGCGGACCTGAAGAAGCGGCTCGGCTGGCCGGCGTACCTGGTCTCGGCGCTGAAGAACATCAACCACCCGTCGGTGAAGGTGCGGATCAGGTTGGACGGCGGGCCGCCGATGGAGCGCCGGGCGCGGACGGTCGTCGTGGGCAACGTCGGGTTCCTGCAGGCGAACATCCCGCTGCTGCCGGACGCGCGGCCGGACGACGGCAAGCTGGACGTGATCGTGATCGCCCCACGCCGGGTCACCCACTGGTTGCGGCTGATCGTGCGGGTGGTCAGCCGGCAGCGCCGCACCGATCTCTACCTGCAGCGCTACACGGCGCGGCAGGTCGAGATCGTGGCCTCGGAGGATGTACGACGCCAGCTCGACGGGGACGCGATCGGTTCCGGCCGGACGATCAAGGCCCGGGTCGAGCCGGGGGTTCTCGTCGTACGGGTCCCCTAGCTAGGCGTCGGCTTCCTTACGGAGGTAGTCGATCGCCTCCTGCTCCTCCGGGGAGAGCTTGGTGTCGCCGGCGTACTCGCGGACGTTCTTGGCGTACGAACGGGTGGCGGTGTTGCCGTTGATCGAGGTCAGCACGGCGCCGTTGCCGTTGTCGTCGAGCAGCGCCATCGACCAGGACAGGTGCCCGCCCTGGTCGCCGAAGGCGTCGTACCGCACGACCGCCAGGTGCCGCAGCGCGTCGGCGAGGTCGGAGCGCAGCGCCGCGACCTCATCGCGCAGCTTGGCGATGTCCGCACGCGCCGGGGCCTTCGGTGGCTTCGCGGCCTCAGCGGCCGGTGCCGGCCCGGTGCCGCGGCGGGCGGCGCGGAGGACCGCGAACGAGGTCGCGAGGGATGTCGCCGCGACGACGAGCGCCACGATGCTGAGTGCTTCCATCGTCTATATCCGCCCGTCCCGTAGACGCTCCAGCCAGCGCCCGGCGTCAGTGAAATCGGCATCGGTGGTGCCCGGCCGCACCGTGGCGGGCGTCGCGTCCGCTCGCGGGTACGACCCGAGGAACCGTACGTCGGCGCAGACCCGGCGCAGCCCCATCAGGGCCTCTCCGACCCGCGCGTCCGCGACGTGTCCCTCGGCGTCGATCGAGAAACAGTACTTCCCCATCGCCTGGCCGGTCGGCCTGGACTCCAGCCGGGTCAGGTTGACGCCGCGCACCGCGAACTCGTCGAGCACCTCCATCAGGGCACCCGGGTGGTCGTCGCGGATGAACGCGACCAGGCTGGTCTTGTCCGCCCCGGTCGGCGGCGACGGTGGTGCGGGACGGGAGACCAGGACGAACCGGGTGACCGCGTCGGGGTTGTCGGCGATGTTCTGCGCGAGCGCGGACAGTCGGTAGCGCTCGCCCGCGACCGGGGCCGCGATGGCCGCGTCGTACGGCGAGCCGGCGTCGGCGACCAGCACCGCGGCGGCGGCCGTCGAGGCGGCGCGGGCGATGCTCGCGTCCGGCAGGTGGCGGCGCAGCCAGCCGCGGCACTGCGCCTCGGCGTGCGGGTGCGTCACGACCCGCTTGACCTGGTCGAGCGTCGTACCCTGCCGGGCGAGCAGCGCGAACTGGACGGGCAGCAGCAGCTCGCGGGTGATCAGCAGCGGCTCGCCGACGGCCAGCTCGTCGAGGGTGACCGGGACCGAGCCCTCGACCGAGTTCTCGATCGGGACCAGCGCGCCGTCGGCGTCACCGGCGCGGACGGCGTCGAGCGCGCCGTTGACCGTGGCGTACGGCTGGAGCTCCGCGCGGCTCGCGGCCGTCAGCGTCCGCAACGCCGCCTCGGTGAACGTCCCCTCCGGTCCGAGGTACGCGTAACGAGCTGGTGGGACTCCTGGCACGAGCCTCAGCCTAGATGGTCGCCCCGTAGACCACCGAGCGCGGGATGTGAAGGGCGCGGGCTAGTGTCTGGGCGTGACGCATGCTCCTACGCCGGCGGGTGACGGCATCCACGACCTGGGTTACGCGCGGCTCGACACCGGGCGCGCGCACCGGACCGGTGACGCCGAGGTGGTGTACGGCGCGGGCAAGACGCCGGCGCAGGTGGTCGAGCTCCTGACGGCGCTGCGGTCGCACCATCCCTCGCATGCGGTGCTGGCCACCCGGCTGTCGGCCGAGGCGCTGGAAGCGGTGGGCGCCGCGCTGCCGGACGTCGTGCTGGATCCGGTGGGGCGGACCGCGGTGCTCGGCGAGCCACCGGTGGCGCGCGGCACCGTCGCGGTGGTGTCGGCCGGCACGTCGGACGCGCCGGTCGCGGCCGAGGCGGCGACCACGGCGCGGGTGTTCGGGGCCGGGGTGGACCTGATCACGGACGTCGGGGTGGCGGGGCTGCACCGGGTGATGGGCGTGCGGGACCGGCTCGCGGCGGCGGACTGCCTGGTCGTGGTCGCCGGGATGGAGGGAGCGCTGCCGAGTGTGGTCGGCGGGCTGACCGGGGTGCCGCTGGTGGCGGTGCCGACATCGGTCGGGTACGGGGCCTCGTTCGGCGGGATCGCGGCGCTGCTGGCGATGCTGAACTCGTGTGCACCCGGTGTGACGGTGGTGAACATCGACAACGGCTTCGGGGCCGGGGTGTTCGCGGCCCGGGTCGCGCGGCAGTCGGCCCGGGGTGCCGAGGCGCAGCGGGGTGAGCGGTGACGCTCGCCTGGATCGACTGCTCGGCCGGGGCGTCCGGCGACATGCTGCTCGGCGCCTTCCTCGATGCCGGTGCCGAGCTCGCGGCGGTGAACGCCGCCGTCGCGGCCGTCGATCCGTCCCTGTCCGTCACGACCGACCGGACCTCCCGGCACCAGATCGCCGCCCTCAAGGCAACCGTCCGGGTCGACGGCGTACCCCATCCCGAGGGCCCTGCCGAGCAGGTCGGCGACACTCCGGCCGACACCGGGCACCAGCACGCGCCGGTGCGGCCGTGGCGTGAGGTGCGCGCGCTGATCGACCGGGCCGGGCTCGACGACCCGGTGCGGGGGCGTGCGCTGGACGTGTTCGCGCGGCTCGCGCGGGCGGAGGCGCAGGCGCACGGCGTGGAGCCGGACGAGGTGCACTTCCACGAGGTCGGCGCGCTGGACGCGATCGCGGACATCGTCGGGGTCGCGGCCGCGGTCCACTCCCTCGGCCTCACCCGCGTCGTCGTCTCGCCGGTCGTGCTCGGCGCGGGCCGGCAGGTGCGCGGCCGGCACGGCGGCATCCCGGTTCCGGGGCCGGCGGTGCTGGCCGTGCTCGCCGAGGCCGGAGCGCCGGTGCTCGGTGGCTCCGCGCCGTACGAGATGACGACGCCGACCGGCGCGGCGCTGCTGGCCTCGCTGGCCGACGAGTTCGGGCCGCTGCCGCCGATGCGGATCGGGCGGGTCGGAGTCGGCGCCGGCGGGCGCGACCCGGAAGAGGTGCCGAACGTGCTGCGGGTCGTCCTCGGCACGCCGGTTGCCCGAAGCAACGCCCGGGACCTGGTGTACGAGACGAACGTGGACGACCTGGACCCGCGGGTCTGGCCGGCGGTGCTCGCCAAGCTGCTGGAAGCCGGCGCGTCCGACGCCTGGCTGACGCCGATCCTGATGAAGAAGGGCCGGCCTGCGTACACGCTGTCCGTGCTCACCCGGCCCGACCGTGCCGACGCCGTCCGGCGGGTCGTCTTCGCCGAGACCTCCGCGATCGGCCTTCGCGAGAGCACGATCACGAAGCACGCCGCCGAGCGCGAGTTCCGCACCGTCGACGTCGGCGGACAGCGGATCTCGGTCAAGATCGCGTCGTACGACGGGAAGGTCGTCAACGTGCAGCCCGAGTACGACGACGTGGTGGCGGCGGCCGCCGCACTCGGCCGGCCGGTCAAGGCCGTTCTCGCGGCGGCGATCGCCGCAAGCAGCGCCCTCTGGACCTGAGACTCCGGGCCAGATGTGCGAATCCGTACAACGCCGAGCATGTACGACAACGCACGACATGTACGACTTGCGGATCGACCGCCCGAGGTACCTGCCCAGGTTCAGCTGCTGTTGCCGCTGGCGACGACCTTTCGCGGCTCCGGTGCGGGCTCGGGGTGGCGGCGCGGCCAGTCGTACGGCCACCACTTGGCGCCGCGGCGGCGGGCCCACACGATCAGCGCGACGAGCAGCACCGTCTCGACGGCCGGGCAGATCGTGTCGCGCAGCCGGGCGCTGACGAACTCCAGCGACGGCGACATGTCGATCGCGCGCTTGTCCCGGCCGGGGACGTACGCCAGCGACAGCATCGCGGTGCGGACCACCATCAGCCGGTCGATCCGCGAGGCGCCGACCATCGCGAGCGCCACCCACGCGGTCAGGTCGTACCAGGCCAGCGTGTACATCGAGGTCAGCAGCCAGCCGATCGCGTAGATGGCGGTGTACCGCACCGCGTCCGGCGTCACGTCGTCCTCGGAGCCCTTCTCCACAAGGGCTTTCGGGAACACCTGGCACAGCAGGATTCCCACCGCGATCAGCCCGACCCAGGCCGCGACGCCGACGATCGTGCGCGCCACAACGTTCGGCAGCGCCAGGTCGAGCAGCAGGTAGATCACCTTGTGCGGCGTCCCGGTGGAGATGAACGACGTCTGCGACCGGGCCTGCTGGAACGCCCGCAGCCCGACGAACGCGTACAGCGCGACCATCGTGCCGCCGGCCCCGACGCACAGCTGCAGCATCTTGCGCGGGTTGCCGCGCAGCGCCCACAGCATCGCCACCCCGACCAGCCCGATCGACAGCTTCGAGCATCCCGCGCAGCCGAGCAGGATGCCGGCCAGGAAGACGTTGCGCCGCAGCGCGACGAGTGCGAGCACCGCGAACATCACCGCGATCGACTCGTTGTGCGCGCCGGCGATGACGGCCCAGATCAGCAACGGGTTCGCCAGCGTCAGCAGCACCAGGCGCCGACGCCGCTCCAGGTCCGGCCCGACCAGCTTCAGCGCCGCCAGCGCGGCCACGACGAACGCGATCGCCACCGACAGCTGCAGCAGCCACACCGTCAGTTGCACCGAGTCGCCGGCGATCTTCGACGCCAGCCACTGCACACCGGTGATGATCGGGCCGTAGATGCTGTACGCGTTCTGCCACGGCCGCTCGGTCGCCACGATCACCGGGTCGAACCCGAGCCGGATGATGTCCGCCGGCGTCGTCTCGTAAGGATTGCCACCGGTCGCCGCGATCCGGCCGTACGCCGCGTGGATCAGCACGTCGCCCGACGCCATCGGCGGCACCATGATGACCGCGACGACACTTCCGATGCCGAGGGCAACGAGCTTGCGCAGCCGCGGCGCCCAGCCGCGCTCCAGCGCGACCAGCAGCTGCCACACGCCGGCCGCGCCGATCACGATCGCCGCCAGGACCGGCAGGGTCGCGACCCAGCCCGGCGGGTGCGCGTCGAACCAGTACGACGGCAGCCATCTGTGCGGGTTCGGCAGCGTGAGGACGACGACCGACGGCCCGAGCAGCCCGGTGAGCACGATCAGCGCGACCGAGGCGACGTAGCAGGCGATCCCGATGCGGCCGGCCCGGGTCGCGGCCGGAGGAGTCGTGACGTTCACCGTGCGCCACCGCGAATGGCGTCGATGAGCACGCCGCGCCGGGCCAGCGCGCGCCCGACGTGCACGAACTGCCTGCCCCGGTGCAGCTGGCCGCGCAGATCCGTACCGGTCGCGCGGTGCTTCAGCTCGACCGGCACCTCCGCGATCCGGAAGCCCTTGCGGCCCAGGTCTATGCTCAGCGCCGTCTCGACCCCGAACCCGGACGCCAGCGGCAGCGCCGCGTCGTACGCCTGTCTGGTCAGGCAGCGCTGCCCCGACAACGGCTGCTCGGGCTCCCACCCGGTCGCCGCGCGGATGCCCTGGCGCGCCAGCCGCACGACGAACCCGTGGCCGCCGGCCCTGCTCCCGTCCGGCCGGATCTGCCGCGGCAGCACCCCGACCGTCATGTCCGCCTCGCCGATCCGCACCGGCGGCACCAGCGGCGCCGCGGCGGTCGCGGTGTCCCCGAGATCGGCGTCGAGGAACAACAGGTGCCGCCCCGCCTCGCCACCGCGCGAATCCACGTCCCGCGCGTCCAGTTCGGCCACTCTCGCCGCCCCGGTCTCCATCGCCGCCGCCTTCCCCCTGTTCCGTTCATGCCGTACGACGACCGCACCGGCCTGCTCGGCGGCCCTCGTCGTACCGTCGGTGGAACCGTCGTCGACCACGACGACCACGTCCACGCCCTCGATCCGCAGCGCGGCCGCGACCGTTGCCGCGATCCGCTCCGCCTCGTCCTTCGCCGGGATCACACACGCGACCGCTCGCGCGGACTCCTCACTACGCGGCTCGGCCGCCGGATCACTACCCGACACAGCACGCCAGCCTAATTCCTCCCGGTCCCACCGGCGCCAGCGCTATCCACAGGGATGCGACGTCGCCTAGATTGTCAGACAATCAGACAGGCCCTACGATCGGCTCTGGAGTCGTAGCGTTGGATCGGGGCAGTGAGAGGACGGGCGTATGCACGGTGTGGACAGCGAGGTGGGGCCGCTGCGCACGGTCATGCTCCACCGGCCGGGGAACGAGCTGCGGCGGCTGACGCCGCGCAACAACGACAAGCTGCTGTTCGACGGGATCCCATGGGTGGGGCGGGCGCAGGACGAGCACGACACGTTCGCCCAGGCGCTGCGGGACCGCGGCGTCGAGGTGCTGTACCTCGGCGAGCTGCTCGCGGAGGCCCTGGCCGGCGAGGACGCCCGGGCCCGGGCGGTCGCGGACGCCACCGAGGACCTGCGGCTCGGCGACACGCTGCGCCGGCACCTCACCCGGCACCTGCGGGAGCAGGCGCCGGACGAGCTCGCCGAGACGCTGATGTCCGGCGTACGCAACGACGAGGTGCACGCCGGCGGCCTGGTCACCTCGCTGCTCGCGCACGAGGACTTCCTGATCGACCCGCTGCCGAACCTGTTGTTCACCCGCGACTCCAGCGTCTGGATCCGCGACACCGTGGCGGTCACCTCGCTGGCTATGCCGGCGCGGGCGCGCGAGACGCAGCTGACCGAGCTGATCTACTCCTTCCACCCCCGGTTCGCCGGCGTCGAGCACGTGTACGACCACACGCTGGAGCACGTCGAGGGCGGCGACGTGCTCGCACTCGGTCCGGGCGTGCTGGCGGTCGGGGTCGGCGAGCGTTCGACGCCGGCCGGCGTCGAACGGCTCGCCCGGCGGGTGTTCGACCGGGGTCTCGCGCACACGGTGCTCGCCGTACCGATCGCGCAGCAGCGCGCCACCATGCACCTGGACACGGTGTGCACGATGGTCGACGTCGACGCGGTGCTGATGTACCCGAACGTCGCCGAGGACCTGCTCGCGATGGCCGTCACCGCGGAGGACGGCGGGGAACACCTGCACGTCGCCGAGCCGGAGCCGTTCCTGGTCGCGGCCGCGAAGGCGCTGCGGATCGACACGCTGCGGCGGATCGACACCGGCCTGGACCCGGTCACCGCCGAACGCGAGCAGTGGGACGACGGCAACAACACCCT
>DASXRB010000237.1:0-2847 GCA_036506875.1 Kribbellaceae bacterium
ATGCGGCTGAGCCTGCCCGACGCGAGTGTCCAGCCCCACGACCGGAGCAGCTACACCTCGTACAAGATCGTCTCCGAGGGCTTCGGCCCCGGCTACGGCGCGCCCCTGATCTTCGCCACCGAGGTTGGCTCCCAGGACGCCGACCTGCGTCCCGTCGTCGATGCGGTCCGGAAGACCGACGGCATCGCCTACGCCACGCAACCCCGGATCAGCGCGGACGGGCAGGCCGCCACCTTCATGGCCTTCCCCGAGACCGGATACCAGGAGAAGGCGACCGCGGACCTGGTGCACAGCCTCCGCGACGACGTCCTGCCCAAGGCACCCGGCGGCCAGAAGGTCTACGTCGGCGGCCCGAACGCCGGCGCGATCGACGTCGCCGAGGACATAGGTTCGCGCCTGCCCCTGATGATCGCGGTCGTCATCGCGACGTCCCTGGTGCTGCTGATCGCGCTGGTCCGGTCGGTCACGATCGCGCTGCAGGCCGCCGTGATGAACCTGCTGTCGATCGGCGCCGCCTACGGCGTGCTGGTCGCGATCGTCCAGTGGGGATGGTTCGGCTCGGCCCTCGGGTTCCCCACCGCCATGCCGATCACGACCTGGGTGCCGATGATGATGTTCCCGCTCCTGTTCGGCCTGTCGATGGACTACGAGGTCTTCCTGATCTCGCGGGTCCGTGAGGAGTACGAGCGCACCGGCGACACCCAGAACGCCGTCACCCGCGGGCTGGCGCGGACCGCCAAGGTCATCACGGCCGCGGCCGCCATCATGATCGCCATCTTCACGACCGCCCTGCTCGGCGCCGACGTCTCGGTCAAGCAGACCGGTCTGGGCATGGCCGTGGCCGTGCTCGTCGACGCCACCATCATCCGGATGATCCTCGTCCCCGCCGTGATGGAACTGTGCGGCAAGACCAACTGGTGGATGCCCGGACGCCGGGCACCGAAGGCGACCTCCGCTTCACAGCCGCGGGCCGCGGTCTTGATCAACTCGTCATCACGGGAGTGATACCCATGCGGAAGGCCTTCGTCGTCACCAGCGCGCTCGTCCTCGTCGCCGTCCTGGCGCAGTTCTATTTCGCCGGGGTGGGCGCGTTCACCCGGCCGGCCACGACGGACGCGTGGACGGCGCATCGCGCCGGGGCCGTGGCCATCATGGCGCTCGCCCTGCTCAACACCGCGGTCGCGGCGCTGGCGCGTGCCGGCGGGCGGATCGTCGCGCTCGCGGCGCTGCCGGTGGGGTTGGTCCTCGTGCAGTACGTCCTGATCGCCGTGAGCGGCGCGCTGGGCGGGAGCGCGGACGAGCGCACCGGTGCGCCGTTGTACGTCGCCGCCCTCCACGCGTTGAACGGCCTGGCCGTCCTGGGCGCCGCCTTCGCCGGCCTGAGGAATGCCCGCCGCCTCGCCGCCCGAGCGGCCGGCGAGCTGGCCACCGAGCCCCAGCGCGCGAGCACCCCATGAGCGTGCTGCTGGGCCTCGACCTGCTCCTCGCGATGGTCGCGGGTGGCCTGTGGGTGGCGGCCTGGCCGTTGCGCGGCGCGAAGGCCGCCACCGCGGCGCTGGCCGCGGCCGTTCTGGCCACGGTCGCGCGAGCCATCGTGGTCGCGCTGCTCGGCGGAGCCGGCTGGTGGTTCCTGCCGGACCGGTTGGTGAGCACGGTCCCGCTGACGCTGCTGTCCGGCGTGGTCGGCGTCGCCCTGATCCGCCGGCGCACGCCGCCGGCACCGGTGATGATCGCGGCGGCCTACCTCGCCGTTGCGGGCATCGCGATGCAGTTCCTGGTCGGGTACCCGGTGACTGCCGGTGGGGTCGCGGCCGTCTTCGGTCCGGGCGCCGCGGCGCTGCTGGTATGGCGACTGCCGGCCCGCGCGGCGCGGGTCACCGTGGTGGCGACCACGGCGGTGGTGCTGCTGGCCGCGGGGGTCACGGCCGCCCTCGGCAGCAGGTTGCCCGACCGGCTCGACCACGACGCGCACGGCGGCGACGGCGGTCATGCCGCCCACGCCGGACCCGCGGCCGGAGCCGGCGTGTCAATCGCTGACCTGCGCGGACCGAACCGCGCGCCGACCCGGACGTTCACCCTCACCGCCCGCGCCGCAACGGTCACCCTGCCGTCCGGCGCGACGGTGGACGCGTGGGCCTTCAACGGCCAGGTGCCGGGGCCGGAGCTGCGGGTGACCCAGGGCGACCTGGTCGAGGTGACGCTGCGCAACGAGCTGCCGGGCGTCGGGGTCACGCTGCACTGGCACGGGTACGACGTGCCGGCCGGCGAGGACGGGGTCGCCGGTGTCACCCAGGACGCCGTGCCACCGGGCGGCACGTTCACCTACCGGTTCGAGGCCAAGGACGCCGGCAGCTACTGGTACCACTCGCACGAGCTGTCCAGTGAAGCCGTCCGCAAGGGCCTCTACGGCACGCTCGTGGTCACGCCCGGCGGGGCCGGGTCGGCAGAGGCGGACATCACCCTGCCCGTGCACCGGTTCGACACCGGCGCGGTGCTGGTCGGTAGATCCGACCGGAAGGAGATCCGGGCCGTCCCCGCGGGCCGGCGGGTCCGCTTGCGGCTGATCAACACCGACAACGGCGCGCATCGCGTGGCGGTGGCCGGCACGCCGTACACGGTCACGGCGATCGACGGTCGGGATCTCAACGGCCCGAGCGTCCTGACGGCCGAGACCACGCTGCGGCTGCCCGCCGGCGGCCGCTACGACGTCGTGTTCACGAAGCCCGCCGGGGCCGTGCACGTGACGGTGGACGGCCGGGAGTCCGGCGGGCTGCTCCTGGGACCTGGTGCGATGCCTGCGCACCCGGCCGGCGCCGACCTGGACATCACCCGGTACGGCACGCCAGC
>DASXRB010000238.1:0-2859 GCA_036506875.1 Kribbellaceae bacterium
CGAGGGCGTCGGCGATGTCGGGCTGGAACAGCGAGATCTCGCTCTGGATGATGCCGATGACCAGGGCGGCGGCGACCGTGACACCGAACGACGAGAAGCGGCCGACCAGGGCGGCCGCCAGCGCCGGGATCACGGCGATCGACAGCACGGCGGCGTTGAGCGTCACGATCGGGGCGAGGAGGATGGCGGCCAGCGCGGACAGGCCCCCGGCAACGGCGAAGTTCAGGAGCTCGATCTGGTTGGGAGACCAGCCGGCGCTCGCCGCGACCCGGCGGTTCTCGGCGACCGCCGAGGTGGCGAGGCCGAACAGCGTTCCCGAGTACACGAACCGCAGCACCAGGGCACACGCCAAGGCGATGCCGATGAGCAGCAGCCGGTCGAGGCCGATCATCACGTCGCCGAACAGCGTCACGTTCCGCGACGGCAGGATCGGCCGGGGCTGCACGACGGATGGACCCCAGCGCAGCACCATGAACGCCTGGCCGGCACCGAACAGCCCGAGCGTGGCGATGAGGCGCGCGAGCTGCGAGGCGTCGCGCAGCAGCGCCAGCACGCCGTAGGTCAACAGCCCGAGCAGGACGCCGACGCCGACGCCGATCGCCACCGCGGCGGCGTGGCCATGGTCTCGCGCAGGTCGTAGCAGTGGTACGCGGCGATCCCGCCCATGGCACCGGCGCTGAAGTTCAGGACGCCTGACGCCCGGTAAACGATGACGATGCCGAGCGCGACGAGCGCGGTGAGCGCGCCGGTCGCGGTGCCGAGCAGCACGAAGCGCAGCGACGCTTCGCTGAACAGTGCCGTGGCCAGGCAGCCCACGAAATACCCCCTTCGAGGCGGCCGAGACGCCTGCCGTCCCCCGAGGGCCAACATAGCTGCACTACGGGTGCGCTGCCTTTTGACTGGACGAGTTCCCGCGCCCCGCAGCGGTGATCGTCAGAATTGTTGACAGGTGCACGTCGCACGACACGGGGAGTGGCCCCGATGCAGTTACATCGGGGGCATCAAGCATCTGCCGCTTCGCTTGGTCCCCTGACGGCGGTGACGATCCAGGCCCGTGCATCGAAGAGGACGCCGCTGCCGGTGTCGTGCGCAACGACGGTGGCGCGCAGCCGTTCGAGAGCGCGCCCGGTCATGGTGGGATCCAGGTCGGCGAGCATGTCCTCGACGTGCCGGAAGCGGAGCACGGCGTCGTAGGCGGTGGCGATGTCGGCGCCGTAATAGACCGGCTCGTGGACGTCGGTGAAGTCGAGCCCGTCGAAGCCGGCGGCCGTCAGGATGCCCGTGGTGATCGCGGGGTCGGCGAGGGAGAACGGGTCCGGGTCGTTGGCGGTCCGGGCGGGTGCCGCGGCGACCCCGGTGAGGGCCTCGCGGGTCGCGGTGGCCCACTCGTTGCGGTCGTGGTCCTGCCAGACCAGCAGCACCAGGCGGGCTGCGGGACGCAGTACCCGGCCGATGTTGGTGAACGCGGCGACCGGGTCGGCGAAGAACATCGTCCCGAATCGGCTGATGCACAGATCGAAGTGCGCTGACGGAAAGGGGTAGGTCTCGGCGTCGGCTTGCTCGTAGGTGACGTTGCGCAGCCCCTCGTCGTCGCTGAGCTGACGGGCCCGTTCGAGCATCGGAGCGGACACGTCGACACCCAGAGCGCTTCCGTCCACTGCGGCGCGGGCGGCCTCACGGGTGGTCTGGCCCGTACCGCAGCCGACGTCGAGCACGCGGTCGTGCGGCTGGACGTCGACCGCGGCGCGGAGGTGCTCGTTGTAGAGGCGCAACTCGGCGTCGTAGAAGTCGGGATCGACGTCCACGAGTCAGGGCGCGGGCGCCGGCCCGTCACGGAGCACGCCGCGGACCTGGTCCAGCGAGAGCGTGTCAGGGGCGAGATCCGGCATCCACCAGGTGGCACCGGCCTCGGCGTATGGCATCGGGTCGGTGCCGAGCGGGAGGCCGACGGCGACGTCGTAGGGCGCGGTGGTGTCCCCACGGAGGTCGGCGATGACGGCGACCATCTCGGCCAGCTGATCGGGATGGTCGAGGTTGACCGGGACGAAGCCGTCGTGGAGGGCGGCGCGGCGTAGGGGCCTGACACTCCCCGGGAACGCCCCGACCCAGACCGGCACGCCGGGCTGCTGGACCGGCCGAGGCAGGAACTGGATGCCGGCCACCGTGTAGTGCTCGCCGTGGTGGTGCACCGTCTCGCCGGACCAGGCGGCGGTCAGGATGTCCAACGACTCGTCGAGCATCGCCGCTCGGGTCCGGTCGTCGAGCTGCTCGCCCGTCTTGGACAGTTCGCTGCCGGACTGGTCGTTGCCCAGGCCGACGCCGAGGACGAGCCGGCCGCCGCTGAGCCGGTCGAGCGTGGCGGTCTCCCGGGCGACCTTGGCCGGCCGTCGGCGGGCGAGCGGCGTGACCATGGGGCCGAGCCGCACCCGGTCGGTGGCGGCCGCGATCGCCGCCAGCGAGATCCAAGGATCAGCCACGTGCCGGACCGGCGCCCGCCAGCGCAGGTGGTCCCAGACGAAGACCCCGTGCCAGCCGGCCTCCTCCGCCTCGGCGGCCAGACCGGCCACCACCACCGGGTCGGCGAGGTCGTCGAACAGCGGCAGCCACAGCCCCGAACGGACACGGCCGCGATCTGTCCGGCCAACCGATGACATGCGGTCCTGTCCAGCCAAGTCGGCCTCCTGTGGCGGGGGTGCGCACCGGAACGCCCCCGCGGGTCAACAGATCCAGCGTCGGCCTGCGCTCGATCAGCGTCACGTCAGCCTTCCAGCACAGGTCACATCTTCTGACGTTCAGGGCCTCGCGAACTCATCGGTGCCGGCCGCGCGCCCGGCACCACACACCATTCGAGTGCCAGAA
>DASXRB010000239.1:0-3243 GCA_036506875.1 Kribbellaceae bacterium
TGGTCGTAGAACTCCGCGATCTTGCCGAGCATCTTGTCGAGCGCGCCGGTCTCCTCGCCGGAGGAGATCATCTGGACCACCATCGGCGGGAACACCGGGTGCTGGGACAGCGGGCCGGCCACCGGGTCACCGCGTCGTACCGAGTCCTGGACGTCCTTGAGCGCGCGGCCGATCACCACCGAGCCGGTCGTCTCCGACACCACGTCGAGTGCCAGCAGGATCGGTACGCCGGACGACAGCAGCGTGCTGAGGTTGCGGGCGAAGCGGGCCAGCGCGATCTTCGCGAACAGCTTGCCGAACACGGGCAGCCGCAGCTTCAGCGGGTCGACGACGGCCCGGACCCGGTCGGTGCGCCGAACCCTCCGCCAGACGAACATCCCGGCCACGCCGAGCACCGCGAGCCCGGGGAGCGCGAACCGCATCCCGGCCGACAGCGCGACCAGGATCTTGGTCGGCAGCGGCAGCTCGCCGCCGAGGTCGGCGAACATCCCCTTGAACACGGGGACGATGAACACCAGCATGCCGACGCACATCAGCATCGCGAGCACGAACACCACGGCGGGGTAGGTCAGCGCGGCCTTGATCTTCGACCGCAGCCGCACCTCGGCCTCGAAGTTGTCGGCGATCTGCCGCAGGGCGGAGTCGAGGAAGCCGCCGGTCTCGCCGGCGCGGACCATGTTGACCATCAGCGGCGGGAACACGTCGGGCAGCTTGACGAGCGCCGACGACAGGCTCGCACCGGCCTCGACGTCCTGTTTGACCTGGCGCAGCACGCGGCGCAGCTCGGGGTTCTCGGCCTGCTCGGACAGGATGCCGAGGGCGCGCAGCATGGTCAGACCGGCGTCGATCATCGTGGCGAACTGGCGCGAGAACACGGCCAGGTCCTTGAGCTTCACGCGTTTCGGCAACCCGATGCTGATCTCGCGCCGCATTCCGGCGCCGGCCGGGCGGACGTCCAGGGCGACGTACCCCATCGACCGGAGCTTGTCGGCGACGGCGGTCTCCGAGACGGCCTTCACCTTGCCCTCGACGAACCTGCCGTTGCCGTCCTTGACCTTGTAGGCGTACTGCGTGACCGGCATCTCGTTCTCCGAACGGGTCAGCGCCAGCCGGGCGCCGCCGGGCGGCGCGCGCTGGAACCGACGAGGGTGTCGTAGTCGTCGCGGTTGGAACAGTTCTCCAGACCGGTCTGGTAGCTGATCCGGCCGGCCTTCACCAGGTCGGCGAGGTGCGCGTTGAGGGTCTGCATGCCCTCCTTGCCGCTGGCCTGCAGGGCGCCCTGGATCTGCTGCAGCTTGCCGTCGCGGATCATCGCGCGGATACCGGGCGTGCAGATCATGATCTCCACCGCCGCGGCCCGGCCGGTGCCGTCGACGGTCTTGCACAGCGTCTGGCAGACCACCGCCTGCAGGGTGGCCGCGAGCTGGGTGCGGATCTGCTGCTGCTGGTCGGCCGGGAACACGTCGACGACGCGGGTCACGGTGTCCTGGGCGGACTGGGTGTGCAGCGTCGCGAAGACCAGGTGGCCGGTCTCGGCGGCGGTGAGCGCGACCGAGATGGTGTCCAGGTCGCGCAGCTCGCCGACCAGGATCACGTCCGGGTCCTGGCGCAGGACGTGCTTGAGGGCCGAGCGGAACGTGTGGGTGTCCATGCCGACCTCACGCTGGTTCACCAGGCAGCTGCCGTGGTGGTGCAGGAACTCGACCGGGTCCTCGATGGTCATGATGTGGCCGCTGCGGGTGCGGTTGATCTGGTCGATGACCGCGGCGAGCGTGGTCGACTTGCCGGAGCCGGTCGGGCCCGTGACGAGCACCAGGCCGCGCTTCAGCCCGGCGAACGTCTCCATCACCGCCGGCATGCCGAGGGCGTCCAGCGGCTTGATCTCCCAGGGGATGAGCCGCATCACGGCGCCGATCGACTCGCGCTGCCGGAACAGGTTCGCCCGGAACCGGGCTTTGCCCGGTACGGCGTAGGCGAAGTCCAGCTCGAGGTTCTCCTCGAACACCTTGCGCTGCCGTTCGGTCATCACGCCGTACAAGGTGGTCTGCAGCACCTCGGGGGTGAGCACGTCGTACCCCTCGACGGGGTCCATCGAGCCGCGCACCCGCACGGTGGGCGGTGCGCCGGCGGTGAGGTGCAGGTCGGACCCGCCGGTCTCCACCACGTGCAGCAGCAGGTCGTCGAGCACGAGCCGCGGCGGCGCCGACTCGACGGGGACGGCGGGTACGACGGCCGGCGGCAGGGGTGCGGCCGCTACCGGGGTCGCGAGGGACAGTTCGGACACGAGGACTCCTCCGGGTCGGCGGGCAGACAGGTGCCCACTGTGGTGTCGGCGTCCGGCGGCCCCGGCTTGAGGCTCACACCACGACGCGCAGGATCTCCTCGACCGACGTCATGCCCTGCGAGACCTTCCGCCAGCCGTCGTCGCGCAGGGTCACCATGCCCTGTGACCGCGCGGCGCGGGCGATGTCGTCGGTGGCCGACCGGGCGACGGCGAGCCGCTCGATCTCCTCGGTCACCGTCATCACCTCGTGCAGCGCCATCCGGCCGCGGTAGCCGGTGTTCGAGCACGCGCCGCAGCCGCCCGCCCGGTACAGCGTCGGCAGCGGCAGGTCCGGGCGCCAGGTGAACCCGGCGTCCAGCAGCTCGGGCGGCTCGGGCTCGTACGGCACCTTGCAGCGCTCGCACAGCAGCCGGCACAGCCGTTGCGCCACCACGGCGTCGAGCGCCGACCCGACCAGGAACGGCTCGATGCCCATCTCGATCAGCCGCGTCACCGCGGACGGCGCGTCGTTGGTGTGCAGCGTGGACAGCACGAGGTGACCGGTGAGCGCCGCCTCGACGGCGATCTGCGCGGTCTCGTGGTCGCGGATCTCGCCGATCAGCACGATGTCGGGGTCGGACCGCAGGATCGAGCGCAGTGCGGAGGCGAACGTGAGCCCGGCGCGGGGGTTGGTCTGCACCTGGTTGATGCCCGGCAGCCGGTACTCGACCGGGTCCTCGACCGTGATCACGTTCACCTCCTGCCGGTTCAGCAGGTTCAGCGTCGCGTACAGCGTGGTCGACTTGCCGGAACCGGTCGGGCCGGTGGCGAGGATCATCCCGTAGGGCCTGCTGTACGCCGCCCGGTAGTGCGCGTAGTTCGCGTCGCTGAAGCCGAGGTCGTCCAGCGCGAGCTGGGTGTTGCCGTTGTCGAGGATCCGCGCGACGACCTTCTCGCCCCACACGGTCGGCAGGGTCGCG
>DASXRB010000240.1:0-18849 GCA_036506875.1 Kribbellaceae bacterium
GCAGCCAGCAATTCCCAAGCGGCGAGCGACTCCGTCCTGACCGGCCGACCTGCGCTCCGGAACTGTTTCTTGTGCAGTCCGGCGTCGCGGAGTCGCTTGTATGCCTCCTGACGCGTCTGCGCGGCGACTGCAACCTCCGCCGTCCACGTCTCGGCGTCGATGTCCTCGACCTCAAAGATGAACACCTCGGTCATGCACTGAGTCTCCACTCTTCGGGCCACCCGGACGGTTGTGCCACGGTCACCGACGAACCCCAGGCCAGAGGTGCTCTGACCTGGGGTTCTCTGGTGCTCCCCCGCCTGGTTTCGATCCAGATCTTCGAGATTCAAAGTCTCGCGGGCTACCGATTACCCCACGGGGGACCGCAGGCCGCCGTACACCGTGAACATGGCGCGACCGCCCGATGAAGTGTGCCATGAAGAGGGCTGCTGACACGCCGAGGGGTTGCGTAACCTACGACCCCGTAGGTTACGGTGGCGTAGGTAAGCACCCTCCCACACCCTCGGGAACAGCCATGACCCCACCGTCAGCCGTCGCCACCGCGCCGCAGACCGACCGGACCCGGCACGACCAGCCGCAGATCGACGACGAGGCCGTCGAGCGCGGCACCTGGGGTGGGGAACGCAAGCACACCTGGGAACAGGTGGCCCTCGCACTGTTCATCGCGATCCCGTTCCTGGCAGTGATCGCGGCGGTGCCGGTCGCGTGGGGCGGGTTCCTGGGCTGGCACGACATCGTCCTGGCGGTGGTCTTCTACACGATCAGCGGGCACGGGATCTCGATCGGCTTCCACCGGTACTTCACGCACAAGTCGTTCAAGCCGAACCGGCCGCTCAAGATCGTGCTCGCCGTCGCCGGGTCGCTGGCGATCGAGGGACCGGTGATCCGCTGGGTCGCCGACCACCGCAAGCACCACAAGTTCTCCGACCGCGAGGGCGACCCGCACAGCCCGTGGCGGTACGGCGACACCATCGGCGGCCTCACCAAGGGCCTGTACCACGCGCACATCGGCTGGCTGTTCGACCCGGAGCAGACCCCGCAGCGGCAGTACGCGCCGGACCTGCTGAAGGACGAGGACGTCGTCCGGGTGTCGCGGGCGTTCACGTACATCGTGCTGTTCTCGCTGCTCGCCCCGGCCGTCATCGGCGGCCTGTGGTCGTGGTCGATCGGCGGCGCGCTGACCGCGTTCTTCTGGGCCTCGCTGGTCCGGATCGCGCTGCTGCACCACGTCACCTGGTCGATCAACTCGATCTGCCACACGCTCGGCAACCGGCCGTTCAAGAGCCGCGACAAGTCCGGCAACGTGTGGTGGCTCGCGGTGCTCAGCCAGGGCGAGTCGTGGCACAACCTGCACCACGCCGACCCGACCTGCGCGCGGCACGGCGTGCTCAAGGGCCAGGTGGACACCTCGGCGCGGATCATCCGCTGGTTCGAGCAGGCGGGCTGGGTCACCGACGTACGGTGGCCGGTCAGGGAGCGTCTCGAGGCGCGCCGCGTCGAGGCAAGTGCCTGACGCCCGAGGCCGCGCCTGTCGTTGGAAATGCCCAGCGGCAACAGGCCCGCTGAGGCATGATCAAGTCGTGATGATCACGTGACGGATACCAAACCACGCCGTTCCACCCGGGTCCGGATGACCAGTGCCGAGCGCCGCGAGCAGCTGATCTCCATCGCCCGCGGGGTCTTCGCCGAGAAGGGCTTCGAGGGTACGTCGGTCGAGGAGATCGCCGCCCGGGCCGAGGTCTCGAAACCCGTCGTGTACGAGCACTTCGGTGGCAAGGAGGGCCTGTACGCCGTCGTCGTGGACCGGGAGGTACGACGCCTGCTCGACATGGTCTCGGCGGCGCTCACCGCGGGCCGGCCGCACGAGCTGATCGAGCAGGCCGCGCTGGCCCTGCTGGACTACATCGAGAGCTCGTCAGACGGGTTCCGGATCCTGGTCCGGGACTCCCCGGTCGGCGCGTCCACCGGGTCGTTCATCACGATCCTGAGCGACGTCGCGACCAGGGTGGAGCACATCCTGGCCGACGAGTTCAGGCGCCGCGGGCTCGACCCGAAGAACGCGCCGATGTACGCGCAGATGCTGGTCGGCATGGTCGCGCTCACCGGCCAGTGGTGGCTGGACGCGCGCAAGCCGCGCAAGCAGGACGTGGCCGCGCACCTGGTCAACCTGGCCTGGAACGGCCTGTCCCGGCTCGAGGCCAAACCGACACTGTCCACCAGGCCGCACAAGTAGCCTGCATCCCATGACGGGGTTGCCGGCATCGGGTTGGGCACGGCGGCGCGCGCTCGCCTTCGACGCGCTGCTGGCCGGTGCGCTGACGCTCGTGCTGGTCATCGCCTCGGCCGACATCATGGGCTCTGGCAACGGACTGGGTGAATTCGCGGCCGCAGGCGTCCTCGCCGTCGGGCAGACCGCTCCGCTGATCTGGCGGCGCGCCAGTCCGACCGCGGTGTTCGCGGTCTGCGCCGCCGCCGCCGTCGCGCAGTGGATGGCCGGGCTGCAGCTGATGCCGGCGAACTTCGGGCTGCTGTTCGCGCTCTACGCGGTCACCGTCTACGGGCCCGTGCGGGCGAGCCGGATCGCACTCGGCGTCGGAGTGCTCGGCGTCGTGATGGCCGTGACGCGCTACTACCAGGGCGGCCCGCTGCGGAACCAGGCGACGATCGCGATCGCGATGGGCGCGGTCGTGCTCGGCGTGTGGGCGTTCGGCGAGCGCCGGCGGACCAATGCCTTGTACGTCGCGCAACTGGAGGAGCGTGCCGCCCAGCTGGAACGTGACCGCGACCGGGAGGCCGTGCTCGCCGCGACCGCCGAGCGGACGCGGATCGCACGCGAGATCCACGACGTGGTCGCGCACGGGCTGTCGCTGATGATCGTGCAGGCCGACGGCGGCCTGTACGCGGCCGACGCCCGGCCCGACCAGGCCAAGAAGGCGCTCGCCACGATCGGCGACACCGGCCGCGACGCGCTCGCCGAGATGCGCCAGCTGCTCGGCCTGCTCCGCACCGACCCGCCGGCCACACCGTCCACCGTTGCCTCAGGCAACGACACGCCGCGGCCGCAGCCGGGCGTCTCGCAGATCCCCGAGCTCGTCGGCACGGTGCGCGACGCCGGCCTGGACGTCGAGCTGTCCGTGACCGGGAACCCGCGCGAGCTGATGGCACTGCTGGGCCTCACGGCGTACCGGATCGTGCAGGAGGGACTGACGAACGCGCTCAAGCACGCCGGCCCCGGCACCCGCGCGACGGTCCGGCTCGACTACGGCACCGACGCGCTCACGGTCGAGGTCGCCGACGACGGACGCGGTGCGGCCGCCGCGACGGCCGACGGACCGGGCCACGGGCTCGCCGGCATGCGGCAGCGGGTCTCCGTCTCCGGCGGTACGGTCACCGCCGGGCCGCGCCCCGGCGGCGGCTACGCCGTGACCGCACGCCTCCCCTACGATCCGCTCCGGTACGACGTGCCGGCCGGGGCGTCGCCGACACGACCGGATGGCGAAGGAGCACCGCTGCGATGACCGACGAGCAGATCCGCGTCTTCCTGGTCGACGACCAGGAACTGGTGCGCGCCGGCTTCACCATGCTGGTCGAGTCCCAGCCGGACATGCGCGTCATCGGCCAGGCCGGTGACGGCGGCGAGGCCGTCGAGCGGCTCGCGGTCACCACCGCCGACGTCGTCCTCATGGACGTCCGGATGCCACGCCTCGACGGCGTCGCCGCCACCCGCGACCTGCGGGCCCGGGCCGACGCCCCGAAGGTGATCGTGCTGACCACCTTCGACCTGGACGAGTACGCGTTCGCCGCGATCAAGGCCGGCGCGTCGGGCTTCCTGCTGAAGAACACCCCGCCGGCCGACCTGCTGTCCGCGATCCGCCAGGTGCACTGCGGCGACGCCGTGGTCTCCCCCAGCACGACCCGCCGCCTGCTGGAGCACTTCGCCGGTCACCTCCCCGACCCGGCCGCCGCGCCGGCCCCGGACCTCGACACCCTGACCGCCCGGGAGCGCGAGGTCCTCCTCGAGGTCGCCCGCGGCCGCTCCAACACCGAGATCGCCCAGCTGTTCTCGTTGTCCGAGGCAACGGTCAAGACGCACATCGGCCGGATCTTCGCCAAGACCGGCCTGCGCGACCGCGTCGCCCTCGTCGTCCTCGGCTACGAGACCGGCCTCGTCCGCCCGCGTGGCTGATACCCGGGCCTGACCGACCCCGGCGTCGTACGACCCAGGTCGTAGGCCGGGTCCAGACCTCGGTCCGATGCAAGCCCGCGCAGGCCCGAATAGCGTCCTTCGCAGCGTCAAACCGACCGTGCGAAGGAGTTCGATGTCACAGGCAATGACCGCCCAGGAGACCCCGGCAGCCACTACCGGCGGACCACCGGCCGCCAGCGCCCGCGCCCTGACCAAGGTGTACGGCGCCGGCGACACCGCGGTGACCGCGCTCGACGGCCTCACCGTCGACATCGACGCCCAGCGGTTCACCGCGATCATGGGGCCGTCCGGGTCCGGCAAGTCCACGCTGATGCACTGCCTCGCCGGGCTCGACTCCCCCACGCGCGGACAGGTCCTCCTCGGCGCCACCGACCTCACCCGGCTGCGCGACGGCGAGCTCACGAAGGTCCGCCGGGAGCGGATCGGGTTCGTCTTCCAGGCGTACAACCTGCTGCCGACGCTGTCCGCGAAGGACAACATCGCGCTGCCGCTGGAGCTCGGCGGCCGCCGGCCCGACCGGGACTGGCTGGACACACTGGTCGACGTGCTCGGCCTGGCCGACCGGCTCACGCACCGGCCGTCCGAGCTGTCCGGCGGGCAGCAGCAGCGGGTGGCCGTGGCGCGAGCGCTGGTCGGGCGCCCGGACGTGGTGTTCGCCGACGAGCCGACCGGGAACCTGGACTCGCGGTCCGGCGCGGAGGTGCTCGGCTTCCTGCGCCGGTCGGTGCGCGAGCTCGGCCAGACGGTGGTGATGGTGACGCACGACCCGATCGCCGCGTCGTACGCCGACCGGGTGCTGCTGCTCGCCGACGGCCGGCTGGCCGGTGAGCTGGCCGACCCGACGCCGGAGTCGGTGCTGGACACGCTGCGCGGACTGGGGGCCTGATGCGCCGGCTGCTGCTGTCCTCGCTGCGCTCGCACCTGCGCCGTTTCGTCGCGTCCTGCCTGGCGATCGTGCTCGGCGTCGCGTTCGGAACCGTCGCGCTGACCGCCCGGTCCTCTGCCGCGCACGAGGTCGACACCTCGATCGCCGCGCCGTACGGCGGCACCGACGCGGTCGTCTTCTCGTCTGAGAACACGCTCACGGCGGCGAACCTGGCCACGATCCGCGCCCTGCCGTCGGTGCGGGCGGCCGCGCCGATCAGCACCGCCTACCTCGCGGTGACCTGGCCCGGTGACAAGCGGCCGTCGTACATGCCGGTGCGGCCGCCGTCCGGCGAGCCGAGCCTCCCGTCGACCGCGAGCCTGGCCGAAGGCCGTGAGCCGCGCACCACGACGGAGATCGCGGTGCCGGACCGGCTGGCGGCCAGGCACGGCCTCACTTCCGGCAGCACGCTCACGGCCAGCACCGCCGACGGCCACCGCATCGCCCTGACGATGACCGGCACCCTGCACACCCAGGGCTCGTTCGGCCTCAACCCGATGCTGGCGAGCGCCGCGGCCGGCCGCGCGTGGTCGCCGGACAGCGGGTACGACGAGCTGCGCGTCTCCGCGCGCGGCGGCGTCACACCCGACGCGCTGGTCGCCCACGTCTCGAAGGCCCTCGGCAAGGGGTACCGCGTGATGACCGCCGCCGCTGTGATCGAGCGGCAGGTCGCCCAGTACACGCACGGGATCGACGTGCTGGGCGGCGTGTTCGGGCTGTTCGCGGTGGTCGCGCTGTTCGTCGCGGGCCTGGTGATCGCGAACACCTTCGCGATCGTGCTCGCACAGCGGGCCCGCGAGCTGGCGCTGCTGCGCTGCGTCGGCGCGTCCCGGCCCCAGGTGTTCGGCTCGGTGCTGGCCGAGGCGGCCCTGGTCGGGCTGGTGGCGTCGGCGATCGGGGTCGCGACCGGCGTGCTGGTAACGGCCGCCGGGCTCGCCCTCGCACGGCGGTTCGGCTCGAACATCCCGGCCGTCGGTGTGCACCCGGACCTGCTCGCGCTGCTGGCGCCGTTCGTGATCGGGACGGTCACCACGGTGCTGGCGGCCGTCGTACCGGCGCGGCGGGCCACCCGGGTCGCGCCACTGGCCGCGCTGCGGCCGGCGGCCGACACCGGCGTGGCGTCCCGGGCCGGCGTGGCCCGGCTGGCGATCGGCGCCCTGCTGCTGGCCGGTGGCGGCGCGCTGCTGGTGGCCGGCACGCGATCGCACGCGATCGAGTTCGGAGCGGCCGGCGGGTTCGTGTCGTTCCTGGGTGTGCTGGCGCTCGGCACGGCGCTGGTGCCGGTGGTGATCCGGCTGCTCGGCGCGGTGCCGGCCCGGTTCGCCGGTCCGCCGGCCCGGCTCGCGGTGGCGAACGCGGTCCGCAACCCGCGCCGTACCTCGGCGGCCACGTCCGCGCTGCTGGTCGGGGTGACGCTGATCGTGATGACGTGCACCGGGATCGCGTCGGCGCAGCGGACGTTCGACACCGCGATGGACCTGCGCTACCCGGTCGACCTGATCGTGCGCGGCGACGGCCCGCTCCCAGCCGGCACGGCGGCGAAGGTCGCCGCGGTGCGCGGCGTCACAACGACCACCGAGGTGCGCGGCGGGACCGCGCGGGTGCGGGGCGAGGAGGTGCCGGTGCTCGGCGTCGACCCGGCGGCGGCGCGGACAGTGGTGCGCACCGGCCGGATCGACGGGCTCGCGCCGGGTACGGCGATCGTGGAGCCCCGGCTGTTCGGCCGGCTCGCACCGGCCGGGGTGCTCACCCTCACCAGCGGAGGGCGGACCGTGCGGCTGCGCGCCGTCGCCGTGGATCACCTCGAGCCGGTGGTACTGGCGATGTCCGACCTGCGGGCGCTGGTCCCGGCCGCACCGGTGACGGCGGTCTGGGTGGACGCCGCGGACGGCGCCGACGCCTCCGACGTGACGTACGACGTGGGCCAGGCGGCCGGCGTCGAGCCCGACGGTGGCCTGGCCGAGCGCGACGGGTACACGCAGGCGTTCCGGGTGCTGCTGCTCGTCGCGCTCGGGCTGCTGGCGGTGTCGGTGCTGATCGCGCTGGTCGGGGTCGGCAACACGCTGAGCCTGTCGGTGATCGAGCGCACCCGGGAGAACGCGCTGCTGCGCGCGCTCGGCCTGAGCCGCGGCCGGCTGCGCGTCCTGCTCGCCGCCGAGTCGTTGCTGATGGCGACGGTCGCGCTGGTGCTCGGGACCGGGCTGGGGGTGCTGTACGGCTGGGCCGGGACGGCGACGGTGATGGGCGGCGAGGCCCTCGAGCTCGTGTACGCCGTGCCGGCCGCCCAGCTCGCCGCCGTCGCCGCGGCGGCCGTGCTGGCCGGGTTGCTCGCCTCGGTGCTCCCGGCCCGGCGGGCGGTCCGGGTGGCGCCCGCCGCCGCGCTCGCCGGGGAGTGAGTCAGCCGACGATCTCGACGCGGTTCCCGTGGCCGTCGGCGGTGTGGAACCGCCGGCGGCCCGGGATGCTGCCGTCCCAGGTCACCGGAAACCCTTGTCCGCAAGGGTTTGCGCGCACGCGTCCAGGTCGTCGACGACGAAGGCCGGGTGCGCCTTGCGGGCCGGGCGGAAGTCCTGCTCGACGCCGACGTGCAGCTCGGCGTCACCGTCGCGGAACCAGCACCCGCCGCGCGCCGCGAGCAGCGGCGGCTTCGGCACCTCGGCCATCCCCAGCGCGTCGCGGTAGAACGCGCGCGCCACGTCCTCGCCACCCGGCGGGCAGGACACCTGCACGTGGTCGATTCGCATCACACCACCGCCTCCAGTGCCATTCTCCGGGCCACCGCGAACACCCGCCGGAACGGCAGCAGGGTGCCGTAGTCCCGCTTCGGGTAGACCTCGGCCAGGCGGGCGCCGTACTCGCTCTCGAACCGCGCCCGCAGCTCGTCCGGCAGCGCCTGCAGGATCGGCCGCGCCCCGGTCCCCTTGATCCACTCCAGGACGGCGTTCTCGCCTTCCAGGATGTGCAGATACGTCGTCTCCCAGGCGTCCACGGTGCAGCCGGCCGCGCTCAGGGTCTCGACGTACGACGCCCCGTCGGGCAGGTCGGGGTACGCCGCCAGCGGCGCCGCGTACTCGTCGTACGGCGCGGTCCGGGCGAGCTCGCGCAGGATCGCGTGCAGCGGCGCCTCGGAGTTGCCGGGGATCTGCACCGCCAGCCAGCCGCCGGGGCGCAGCCGCTCGACGATCCGGGGCAGCACCTCGAGCTGGTCGGGCAGCCACTGCAGGGTCGCGTTCGACACCACCACGTCGACCGACTCCGGCGCGGTCGCGGCGATCCAGTCGCGCAGGTCGGCGACCTCGAAGGTGAGCCGGTCCGAGGCCAGCGCGGCGGCCGCCGCGATCATCTCCGGCGAGCTGTCGACGCCGTGCACGGTCGCGCCCGGCCAGCGCTCGAGCAGCGTGGCGGTCAGGTTGCCCGGACCGCAGCCGAGGTCGACCACGCGCTCCGGCTTCTCGGCCGCGATCTGCCCGACCAGGTCGGCGAACGGGCGGCCGCGCTCGGCGGCGTACTTGGCGTACTGCTCGGGGTTCCAGACCGGCGACTTCCTCATGCGTCCTCCCGCAAATATCTTGATGTCAAGATATCCTGATCCACGACTTGTCTTGATGTCAAGAGTCTTGACGGCGCAGCCCTGGGGTAGCCTCTGAAGCATGGAGGACGAGGTCGACCGGCTCATCCAGGCCTGGCAGCGCGAGCGCCCGGACCTCGACGTGGCACCGATGGCGGTGCTGTCGAGGGTCACCCGGCTGGCGCGGCACCTGGACCGGGCCCGGCGGCAGGCGTTCGAGACGCACGGGCTGGAGCCCTGGGAGTTCGACGTGCTCGCGGCGCTGCGCCGGGCCGGCGCGCCGTACCGGCTGTCCCCCGGCCGGCTGCTCAAGGAGACCCTCGTGACGTCGGGGACGATGACCAACCGGGTGGACCGGCTGGCGTCCCGCGGGCTGGTGGAGCGGCTGCCGGACCCGGCCGACCGGCGCGGCGTGCTGGTCCAGCTGACCGACGCCGGCCGGGACGCGGTGGACGCCGCGATGGCCGACCTGCTGGCGCACGAGCGCACCCTGCTGGGCTCGCTCAGCGAGGCCGAGCAGCGCCGGATCGCCAGAACCCTGCGGGATCTCGTCCGACCCTTCGACAACGCTTGAAATTGCCGTGAGCAACCATCCCGTCACGCAATGTGGCCGGGTCCGAGATCGCCGACGTTCCGGCACTGCCCGCATAGTGCCATCGATTCCGGTCACTGACGAGATCTAGTCAGTGACACGTCAGGGATGTACTCTCCCCGCACTGCCACAGACTGTGCGGTGTCGATGACGACGCGTCCGCACGTCGAGGCGTCGATCCGGGCTTTGGGAGGGGACTCGGTGATGATCGCGCTGGACATTTCGGCGGTTCCAGGGCAAGAGGTGGGGGTCGTCGACGTACGACGGTGGGAGCCGTTCGGTCTCGGTGACAGGCTGCCGTTCTTCGGCATGTGGTACACCGTGCCGCCCGGCGAGACCAGTCCGCGCGACTGCCATCCCGAGGTGGAGCTGTCGATCGTCGTACAGGGGACGGCGTTCGTGGAGGCCGGCGGCCGGATCACCGAGGTGCCGTGCGGCGGCGGGTTCCTGCTCGGCAGCGAGGAGGCGCACGTCGTCCACAACCGGTCCGGGGACACGCCGCTGACGATCTTCAGCGCCTACTGGTGGCCGGAGGCCGCGGACGCGGCTGCCGCCCTCAACGAGGCACGCGCCGGAGCCATCGCGTGAGCGGGGGCGGCCTCACCGTCGTCATCGTCCCGCCGGCGACCGCGAACGGGCCGATCCATGTCGGCCACCTGTCCGGCCCGTACCTGGCCGCCGACATGGTGGCCCGGGCGGCGCGGGCGCGCGGCGAGCAGGTGCTCGCGATCGCCGGCTTCGACGTGCACCAGAACTGGGTGCTGACCCGGGCCGAGAACGACGGCATCGACGCCGGCGAGCTCGCCGGCCAGTACCGCGACCAGATCGTCCGCGCGTACCACGCCGCGCGGATCGGGTACGACGTGTTCCTGGACCCGCAGAGCGAGGCCTACGCCGACGGCGTACGGCGCCTGGCCGCCGACCTGGTCGACGCCGGGGTCTTCCCGATGCGGGAGACCACGCTCTACGCGTGCGCGGACTGCCGGCGCACGCTGCACCACTCGTACGTGCTCGGCACCTGCGCCTGGTGCGGCTCGGGCGCGGCCGGCGGCGGCTGCGAGGGGTGCGGCGGCTACACCTCGGCGGACAACCTGCGCGACGCGCACTGCGGCCGCTGCGGCGGCGCCCCGGAGCCGTTCACCGCGACGGTGCCGGTGCTGCCGCTGGAGGACCATCGCGAGACCGTCACCAGGGTCTGGCAGACCGCGTCGCTGTCCGGGCGCGGCCGCCGGATCGTCGCGCACTACCTGGAGACCGGTCTGCCCACCGTGCCGCTGGCCTACCCGACGAACTGGGGGCTGGACGGCACCGGGCCGCTCGACGGGCTGAAGCTGGAGGTCTACCTCGAGGTCGGCCTCAGCACCGTGTACGGCGTGGCCACCGGCGCCCGGCCGGGTGCCACCGGCCTGGCGCGGACCGCCGAGGCGCTCGCCGACGTGGACGCGATCTGGCACTTCAACGGGATCGACAACGGGTTCTACTTCTCGGTCTTCTGGCCGGCGGTCTACACCGCCTGCGGGCTGCGCCCCGGCCAGCTCGGCGGCACCGTGACGAACGAGTTCTACACGCTCGACGGCGCGAAGTTCTCCACCAGCCGCAACCATGCGATCTGGGCCAACGAGTTCCTCGCCGAGCAGGACGTGGACGTGGTCCGGCTGTTCCTGGCCTGGGACCGGCCGGACCGGTACGCCAGCGACTTCACGATGGCGTCGTACACCGAGTTCGAGGCCCACGTGCGCCCGCTGCTGGACGGCGGTGCGACCGGCTCGCCGCTGCCCGCGGCGCTCGCGGCGGCGGACGTCCGGCGCGGGCTGGACGCGCTGCGCCCCGCCGGGTTCGACGCCGCGCTGGCGGCCCGCAGCCTGCTGACGGGTCTGGCCGCCGGCGCGCCCGGTACCCAAGCCCTGCGCACCGCCCTCACCGGCCGGTAGCCGGCCATGCGTATCTGTGTCGTCGGTGCGGGCCTCGCGGGTTCGCTGCTGGCGTGGCGGCTCGCCGCCGACCGCACCGTCCGGGTCGACCTGGCCGGCTCGCCGGGCGCCGCCGACGCGACCGCCGCGTCGGGTGGTGTCGTACGAGGATTCGAGACGCTGCCCGAGCAGCGCGAGCTGGCGCTGGACAGCCTGCGGGAGCTGCTCGACAGCGCGCTGCTGCGCGCGTGGTCGGGCTACCGCGAGACCGGGTCCACCTTCGTGCCGTCGGGTCCGCCTGCCGCCGAGCTGGAGACGGCGGTGAAGGAGATCGAGGCCGTCGTACCGGGGTCGGCCGCGCTGACCGGGGCTCCGGACGGCTGGGCCGGTCTGCCGGGCGGGGCGGTCGCGGTCACCGAGCGCGTCGCCGGCCGGATCTCCCCCGCCGCGCTCCGCGACGCCGTCCTCGCCGACCTCGCGGGCCGGGTCACGCTGCGGCCCGGCCCAGCGACCGGGATCGGCCCGGGCCGCTGCGACGGCCGGGAGTACGACGTGGTCGTGCTCGCCGCCGGCGCGTGGACGCCCGGCCTGCTCGGGGCCGGCACGCCGCTGCGGACCAAGCTCATCCGGTACGCCGTGCACGCGGTCTCCGGCTGGACGCCGACCGCCTTCGTCGACGAGACGACCGGGCTGTACGGCGCTCCCGGCCAGGACGGGCTGCTGCTCGGCCTGCCGACGACCGAGTGGGACGCCGACCCGTCCGGCCCCCACGCCCCCACCGACCCCCATCCGGCGGCCGCGCTCGCGACCGCACGGTTCCCCCGGTTGCGACTCGGCCCGGTGCGCCGGACCGCCGTCGCCGCCGACTGCTACACCACGCCGCCCGTACTCGCCCTCCGCACGGTCTACGGCACCGAAGGCCGGCTGGCCACCTTCGCCGGCGGCTCGGGAGGAGCGGCGAAGACCGCGCTCTCGGCCAGCCTGCGAGCGGCGGCTCAACTGACCCACACCCCGATCACCTGACCGGACGAAGGGAATCCGCCCATGACCGACACGACCGCACTGCCCTACTACCACACGATCGGTATCGGCGCCGGACCGGCGAACCTGAGCCTGGCCGCGCTGCACATGACCAGCAGCGACGAGCCGATGGCCCTGTTCGACCGCACGCCGGCGCCCGACTGGCACGCCACGCTGCTGCACCCCGGGGTGCGGATGCAGACGTCGTGGCTCAAGGACCTGGTGTCGGTCGTCGACCCGACCCACCAGCTGACGTTCCTCAACTACCTGGTCACCGAGGGGCGGCTGTTCGCGCTGCTCAACGCGCAGTTCGACGTCATCCCCCGGCGCGAGTACATGCGCTACCTGGCGTGGGCGTCGCGGCGCATCGACAACATCCACTACGGCGTCGACATCGACTCGATCGGGATCACCGACGGCGGGTTCGAGGTGCGTTCCGGCGGCACCCCGCTGGCGCGCTCGGAGCACCTGACGATCGGCGTGGGGACCCGGCCGTCGACTCCGGCCTGGGCCGCGTCGCTGCCGGACGACCGGGCGTTCCTCGCCGACTACCTGGCCCAGCACCTCGGCACGATGCGGCGCGACGCGCCGGTCGCCGTGGTCGGCGGCGGCCAGACCGGCATCGAGGCGGTGCTGCGGCTGCTCGGTGCCGGGTTCACCGACATCAGCTGGCTCGGCCGGCGGCAGTGGTTCATGACCATCGACGACTCGCCGGCGGCGAACGACTTCTACCGGCCCGCGCACCAGCGGTTCCTGCAGCAGCTCACCCGTGAGTCGCGCCGCCGGCTGATCACCGAGCAGAACCCGACCGGCGACGCCCTCACGCCGGGCGCGCTGAAGGTGCTCTACCAGGCGAACTACGACGCGATGCTGGAGCGGGACCTGTTCCCGGTCACGCTGCTGCCGGCCCGGGACGTCAACGCCGCCGAGCAGGTCGGCGACGACATCGTGCTGACCGCGACCACGCCGGAGCGGCGCGAGCAGCACCGGGTGCGGCACGTCGTCATCGCGGTCGGCCGGGAGACCGTGCCGGTCCCGTTCGACGACGACCTGCGCGAGCGGCTCGACACCGACGAGGCCGGCGACATGCTCATCGACGCCGACTACTCGGTGCGCTGGAAGGGCATGAACGGGCACCGGATCTACGCGTTGAACCGGGGCCGGATGTCGCACGGCATCCCGGACGCGAACCTCACGCTGCTGCCGGTGCGGGCCGCGATCGTGCTGAACAGCATGTTCGAGCGCCAGCTGTTCGAGATCAAGGACGACCTGTGCCCGATCCAGTGGGGCTGAGTCCGGTGCTGGACTACGAGGGCCGGGTGTTCCGGCCGGCCGGCGCATCCGGCACGGACACGCCGACCGGCCGCTACCACCACGACGGCGACCTCGTCTGGGCCGAGTTCGGCGGCGGGCACCTGCGCACCGGCCGGCTGGTCGGCACCTGTGCGGCCGACGGCACCATCACCGCGGCGTACTGCCAGGTCGGCAGCGACGGCTCGGTGGTGGCCGGCGAGGTGGTGAGCCGGCCGACGGTGCTGCCGGACGGCCGGGTGGCGCTCGCCGAGCACTGGCGGCGGGCCGACGGGTCGGCGGGCGTGTCACACATCGAGGAGATCGAGTCGCGGGAGGGCGGCACCGCATGACGCGGCCACAGCTGCTGGTGATCGGCACCGGCGCGAAGCACTACCGGGAGTACCTGCTGCGCTCGATCGCGACGGGCTTCCGGATCCACCTGTTCACCGGAACCGACCCGACGTGGGAGAAGGAGTACGCCGACGGCTGGACCGTGCTCACCGACACCCTGGACACCGGGGCGCTGGTGACGGCCGCCCGGGAGCTCGATCCGGCACCGGACGGGGTGCTGTGCTGGGACGAGGCGCGGATCCTGCAGACCGCGCACGTCGCGGAGGCACTCGGCCTGCCGGGCTCCGGCGTGGACGCGGTCGGGCGCTGCCGGGACAAGCACCTGACCCGGTCCGCGCTCGCCGCCGCGGGCGTCCCGCAGCCGGAGTCGGTGCTGGTCGGCACCGTCGAGGACGCTCTGGCGGCCGCCGGACGGATCGGCTACCCGGTCGTGCTCAAGCCGCGCGCGCTGGCCGCGAGCCTCGGGGTGATCCTGGCCGACGGGCCGGACGACGTCCGCGAGCACTTCGCGTTCGCCCGGGACACCACGGTGCCCGAGGCGCCGCACTACGACGTGTCGGTGCTCGTCGAGGAGTACGCCGACGGGCCGGAGATCAGCGTCGACTGCTGCGTGTTCCGCGGCACCGTGACGCCGTACTGCGTCGCGCACAAGCAGGTCGGCTACCCGCCGTACTTCGAGGAGGTCGGGCACGTCGTGGACGGCGCCGACCCGCTGCTCACCGAGCCGTCGTTCCTGAAGCTGCTGTCGGATGTCCACGTGGCGCTGGACATCACCGACTGCATGACGCACGTCGAGTTCCGGCTGACACCGGACGGGCCGAAGCTGATCGAGGTGAACGCGCGGATCGGCGGCGACATGATCCCGTACCTCGGGCTGCGCACGAACGGCGTCGACCCCGGTCTCGCCGCCGCGGCCGTTGCCTGCGGCATCGAACCGCGGCTGGCGCCGGGCGAGGTGCGCTGCGGTGCGGTCGGCTTCAGCTACGTGCCGGTGCCGATGGAGGTCGGCTCGATCGGGTTCGAGGGCCGGCTGCCGGCCGAGGTCGACCTGGCGCTGGTACTGCACCAGCCCGGGGCGAAGCTGGCACCGCCGCCGGAGGGCACGTTGTGGGGCCGGACCGCGTTCGTCACCGCGTTCGCCGCCACGACCGCGGAGTGCACGGCGGCGGTCGAGGACGCGCTGGCCGCGCTGCACGTCGAGCCGGCCAGATGAGCACGGCAGGCATCCGGGTCACGTTCGCCGAGGCGCCCGCTCCGGTGCGGGCGATCCTGCTCGGCATCTTCGTGAACCGGCTCGGCGCGTTCCTGCAGGCGTTCCTGGTGCTGTTCCTGACCCACCGCGGATTCACCGGGGTGGAGGCCGGTGTCGCGCTCGGCGTGTACGGCGCGGGCTCGGTGGCCGGTGTGCTGGCCGGCGGGTCGCTGTCGGACCGGCTCGGCGCGCGCACCGCGACGATCGTGTCGATGACCGGCAGCGCGGCGCTGCTGCTGGCGATCCTGTACGCCGGCAGCTACCCGGCGCTGCTCGTCGTCACCTGCCTGGTCGGCGCGGTGTCCCAGCTGTACCGGCCCGCGTCCTCGGCGCTGCTCTCGGAGCTCACGCCGAAGGACCGCCAGGTGATGATCTTCGCGATGTACCGGCTGGCGATGAACCTCGGCACGACGGCGGCGCCGGCGATCGGCGCGGTGCTCATCTCGGTGTCGTACGACCTGCTGTTCTGGACCGAGGCGGTCGCGGCGTGCGGGTACGCCGTGATCGCGGCGGTCGCGCTGCCCCGTCGTACGCCTGTCGCTGTTTCGGCAGCCGCAGACGCCGGCGAGGGCTCGCGCGGCGGGTACCTGGCGCTGCTGGGCGACCGGCGGTACCTGCTCTACCTGCTCGCGGCGTTCGCGAACGCGGCGATCTACATCCAGTACGTGAGCACGCTGCCGCTGGCGATGCGGGACGCCGGCCACGCGATCGGCTGGTACGGCGCGATGGTGTCGCTGAACGGCTTCATCGTCATCACCTGCGAGCTGCTCGTCACCCGGGTGGTGCAGCGCTGGCCGGTGAAGGTCGTCGTGGCGGCCGGGTTCGCGCTGCTCGGCGCGGGCCAGGCGATCTACGCGCTGCCGTGGGGTGTCGCGGTGTTCGTGGTGGGCACGCTGGTCTGGACGCTGGCCGAGATCGTCGGCGGGCCGTCGGTGTTCGCCTACCCGGGGATGGCGGCGCCGCCCGGGCTGACGGGGCGCTACATGGGCTCGATGCAGGCGATGTTCGGGCTGGGTACGGCGGTGGGCCCGGTGGCCGGGGTCGCGCTGTACGGCGCGGCCGGGGCGGACGCGTGGTGGATGTTCGGTCTCGCGTGCGCGGTCGCGATGGCCGCGGCGTGGTTCGGGATGCGACCGCCGGCGCCGGCCCCGGTGCCCGACGGTGCGACGACGGAAAGCAGGACGTGATGGACCAGATCGTCATGGGCGGGCCGCAGCGTTACGCGATCATCGTGGACCCGCTGTCGACCGCGCAGGCCTACGCCGGCGCGTTCTCCGAGGCGGGGATGACGCCGGTGGCGGTGCTGAGCGCCGCGAGCCCAGTCGAGGTGTACGTGCCGACCTGGCACCCGGAGAACTTCGCGCACGTGCACTACTTCGACGGTGACGTCTCGGCGCTCGCGGCCGCGCTGCGCGCGTATGAACCGGAGTGCATCGTGCCGGGCGCGGAGACCGGGGTCGAGCTGTACGAGCAGCTGGCCGAGCTCGTGCTGCCGGGGTCGGGGAACGTGCCGGGGCTGGCGACGGCCCGCCGGGACAAGTGGGCGATGGCGCGGGCCGTCGCCGACGCCGGTATCCCGCACCTGCGGCAGCTGTGCTCGGCCGACCTGGACGAGATCGAGAAGTGGCTGCACGACACCGGCCTGGCCGGCTGCAAGTTGGTGGTGAAGCCGCCCAAGAGCGCGGGTGGCGACGACGTCCATGTCGTTGCCCCGGGCACCGGCTGGCGGCCGCTGGCGGAGAGCCTGCTGGGCCGGGTGAACAAGGCCGGCCTGGTCAACGAGGCGGTGCTGGTCCAGGAGTTCGCCGAGGGGTCGGAGTTCCTGGTGGACACGTACTCGGTGGACGGCCGGCACGGCCTGGTCGACGTCTGCCGGTACCTGAAGATCACCCGTGGCGACCAGATCGGCATCTACGACCGGGTCGACTTCCTCGCCCCGGACCATCCGGACGTGGCGACGATCTGGCCGTACACGCAGCGGGTGCTGGACGCGGTCGGCATCCGCAACGGCTGCGGGCACACCGAGATCATGCTGACCCCCGATGGGCCGCGGCTGATCGAGCTGGCCGAACGCCCGGCCGGCGGCGGGCACCAGATGATCAGCGAGATCGCCACCGGCGACAACCACATCCTGCGCACCGTGGCGCACCGCGCCCGCGGCGAGTTCAGGGACGGGTACGAGCTGATCACACACCTGCGCGGCGTGCTGATCAACGCGCCGCACGCCGGGATCTGGCGCAACGCGGAGATCTTCGACAACGTCGACGAGCTGCCGACGTTCTCCAGCAAGTACTTCCCGAAGGGAAACGGCGACTGGGTCCAGCGCTCCGACGACCTGTTCAGCATGCTCGCCTGGGTGGTGCTGGTCAGCGACGACGAGGCCGCGATCGAGAAGGACTACGAGCACATCCGCGAGCTGGAGGCCAAGCTCGACATCGAGCCGGCGGAGCGGCCGTAGTCCGCCGTCACGCCGGTCGCTTGGGCACGACCGGGTAGCTGCTGTAGCTGTTCACCTCGATGACGGCGCCGCCGGTGTCGCGGATGACGTGCGGGACCTGGTTCCAGCGGGCGACCTCGGCGCCGATAGCGATCAGGCGTTGCCGGGACGCCCCGGTGGCGAAGGGTTGCGTGCAGTCGTGCCGGCGGCTCTTCCAGACGCCGACGTCGTGGTACGTCTCGACGTACCTGTCCGGTAGCGACGTCTCGACGTAGCCGTCCGGCAGGGGTTGCGGCCTTGTGCTCGGGTCGGTGGCGGGTGTGGTCATCGTCGGTGGGCCTTCGATGCGGGTACTACGGGTTGCGTCTGTCGCGGTCGTCCTCGCGGATCCGCGTTGTGGTGCGGCCGAGCTCGCTGATCTGGTCGGCGAGCCGCGGGTAGTCGCCGCGCAGGTGCGGTTCGGCCTGCTCGAGGGGCTCGAGCAGCTGGGCGGCATCGTCGGCGCCCAGCACCGCGTGGATGGGCATGATGCTCGCCCGGACCTGGGGGTCGAGGTCGTCGCTGTCGGCGAGTGCGGTGATCTGGCCCGCGAGCTGGCGCAGCGGCGCGGCGTTCGCCCGCGCCCAGCCGGCGACCGCGCGGTCGGCCGAGCGCTGGTGCCGGGTGGCCGCGACCCGCTGCTCGCCGGTTGCGGGGTCGTCGTCGCCGCTCGGGTTGAGGCGCAGGTAGCGGCGCTCGGCGGCCTGCCGGCTCGCGACGCCGACGGCAGGCGCGATCTCGGCCCAGGTCACGCCGAGGCGCCGGGCTTCGCCGACCAGGGCCGGCTCCCAGCCCGCGAGCCGGTCACGCAGCTCGCGCAGCATGCTGAGCGCCAGCAGCAGCTCGGGGCCGTCCGCCCCGGCGCCGAGCCGCCTCACGGTGTCGGTCAACCGGGCAACGGCCTCGGCTGGCGTGTGCGTGTCGTCATTTGGCTGACGATGGGGACTTGTCGTCATAGCGATGACATGATACAACGAAGTTGTGCATTGACAACACCGTTCCCGACTCGGAGATGCAGGAGGTGCAAGAGATGATGTTGATGCGCACTGATCCCTTCCGTGAGCTGGACCGGATCACTCAGCAGTTCTTCGGCGGCACCCCCGGCACATGGTCGCGGCCGACGCCGATGCCGATGGATGCCTACCGCGTCGGCGACGAGTACGTCGTCGCGTTCGACCTGCCGGGCATCGCCCCGGACGCGATCGACCTGGACGTCGAGCGCAACGTGCTGACCGTCAAGGCGGAGCGCCGCCCG
>DASXRB010000241.1:0-9976 GCA_036506875.1 Kribbellaceae bacterium
AATTCCTCCGGCTATTGCGTCAGCGTGGCTCGGCGGGCTGTTCGTCGTACTCGCCGATGCTGCGCTGGACCCAGGTGACGTCGTGCCAGCGGCCGTGCTTCCAGCCGATGCGGCGCCAGGTGCCGACCGGCTCGAAGCCCATCGCGCGGTGCAGCCCGACGCTGGCCTCGTTCGGCAGTGTTATCCCCGCGACCACGGTGCGGAAGCCGCGCTCGGCGAGCCGGTCCAGGAGGGCGTCGTACAGCGCCCGCCCGGATCCGGTACGACGGCTGCCGGGCTCGAGGTACACGCTGACCTCGCACGACCACCGGTACGCCTCGCGCTCCTTGTACGGCACGCCGTACGCGTAGCCGAGCACGCGGCCGCCGTCCTCGAGCACGATCCACGCGTGCGCGCGCTGCGCGGCGGCGATCCGCCCGGCCATCACGTCCGCGGACGGCGGCTCGGACTCGAAGCTGATCGTGGTGTCGCGGACGTACGGCGCATAGATCGCGGCGCACGCCTCGGCGTCGGCGGCCGACGCGTCGCGGATGACCGGGGTGTCGCTCACCGCACCGATGCTAGTGGTGGTGCGCGGCGTGCCGGGCCGGCGGGACCTCGAGATCGCGGGCGACCATGCCGCGCTCGATCACGGCGTTGACCGACTCGACGACCTTCACCCGGGCCCA
Source organism: Kribbellaceae bacterium (assembly GCA_036506875.1). Classification (GTDB taxonomy): domain Bacteria; phylum Actinomycetota; class Actinomycetes; order Propionibacteriales; family Kribbellaceae; genus DASRHY01. Next base: position 669 of record DASXRB010000241.1, read on the forward strand.
GCGCTTGTTCTCCGCCTCGACCAGGGTCCACGGCGCGACCGGGTGGTCGGTGCGCTCGAGCATCTCCTCGACGGCGTCCTCGTACAGCCGGCGCTTGTCGCGGTTGCGCCAGTCCTCGTCGGTGAGCTTCCAGGTCTTGAGCGGGTCGTGCCGGCGGCGTTCGAACCGCTTCAGCTGCTCCTGCGCGGACAGGTGCATCCAGAACTTGACCATCAGCATGCCCTCGTCGGCCAGGGTCCGCTCGAAGTCCACGATCTCGCGGTAGGCGCGCTTCCACTGCTCCTTGGTCGCGAAACCCTCGACCCGTTCGACCAGCACCCGGCCGTACCAGGAGCGGTCGAGAACGGCCATCCCGCCCCAGCCGGGCAGCACCGGCCAGAACCGCCAGAGGAAGTGGTGCCGCTTCTCGTCGTACGTCGGGGCGGCGAACTGCGCGACCCGCACGTGCCGCGGGTCCAGCGACGCGACGAGCCGCTTGATGGCGCCGCCCTTGCCGGAGGCGTCCCAGCCCTCGAACACGACGCATACCGGCGGGCCGAGCTGCGGGTCGTCGCCGATCTGGCCGCCGAGCAGCAGCCGCAGCTGCAGCAGCCGGTACTGCGCTGTCGCCAGCCGCTCGGCCTCCTGGGCCCGGTTCAGCCGCAACGACAGGTCCAGCTCCGCCAGCCGCCCCGATGCCTGTTTCGCCATCGCCGGCTCGCCTCCTCAGCGTCGTACGACGATCCCCCATCGTGACACCGCCGTCACGCTCGTCGCCACGAGGGACCGACGAGCGACGACACGCCGGGTCACAAGGGCCCGACGAGTGGAAATCAGGGGGTGGGGCCGAGGGCTACTGGGCGGGTGGGGTCGGTGATCCAGTCGGACCAGGAGCCTATGTAGACCGCGGAGGGGATGCCGGCTTCGTCCAGGGCCAGGGCGGCCTGGGCGGCGGTGACACCGGAGCCGCAGTAGGTGCCGACCTCGGAGGACCCGTCGACGCCGAGGGCGGCGAAGTGGGTGCGGAGGTCGGCGGCGGGGCGGTAGCGGCCGTCGGGTCGCAGGAGGTCGGTGGCGGGCGCGTTGACGGCGCCGGGGATGTGGCCGGCGACCGGGTCGATCGGTTCGGTCTCGCCGGCGTAGCGCTCGGCGACGCGGACGTCGACCAGCACGCCGCGCTTGGCCAGGTCCGCGGCGGCCTCGGCGTCGAGCATCGGCATGCCGCCCGGTACCGCGGTGAACTCGCCGTGGCCGTCGGCCGGGACGTCCGTGGTGACCTCTCCCCCGGCCTCCCGCCAGGCCGCGAGACCGCCGTCGAGGACGCGCACGCCGGCCAGGCCGAAGTAGCGGAACACCCACCAGGCGCGGGCCGCCGCCAGCGAGGTCGCCTGGTCGTAGACGACGACGGGGGTGCCGGCCGACACCCCGCAGCGGCGCAGCGCCGCCTCCACGACGGTTGCCGACGGCAACGGGTGGCGGCCGCCGGCGCCGGGCGGCGCGGCCAGCGCGGCGTCCAGGTCGACGAAGTACGCACCGGGGAGGTGGCCGGCGTCGTACACCCCCCGGCCGGGCGGGCCGGCCAGGTTGTAGCTGACGTCCACCAATACCGGCGGCCGGTCACCGGCCAGCTCGGCCGCGAGGTCGGGAGCCGAGACCAAGGAGCTCATGACTGTCCTCCGAACGGCAGCACTTCGGGTGAGAGGGTGGCACGGGCGCGGGCGGCGGTGAGGCGGCGGCGGTGGTGCCGGCGGCACAGCACCTCGTAGGAGACCTCAGCGGTCGGCTGGCCGTCGGTGTCGCCGATGACGAGCTGCTCGCCCTCGGTGACCATCACCCCGCCGACGGTCCGGGCGTTGTGGGTGGCGCGTTCGCCGCACCAGCACAGCGCCTCGACCTGGAGCAGCTCCATCCGGTCCGCGAGCTCGACCAGCCGCGCGGAGCCGGGGAACATCCGGGCCCGGAAGTCGGTGAGGATGCCGAAGCAGAACACGTCGATCTGCAGCTCGTCGACCAGCCGGGCCAGCTGCTCGACCTGCTCCGGGGTGTAGAACTGCGCCTCGTCGCAGACCGCGTAGTCGATCCGCCCGCCGTGCGTCAGCTCCTCGACCACGTAGTGCCAGAAGTCGAACTCCGGGTGCACCTCGATCGCGTTCGCCTGCAGCCCGAGGCGCGACGACAGCGTCGCCTCGCCGGCCCGGTCGTGGCTGGTGAAGATCTGTCCCACCCGGCCTCTCGCGGAGTGGTTGTGGTCCATCTGCAGCGCGAGCGTGGACTTGCCGCAGTCCATCGTGCCGGTGAAGTAGAGGAGGTCAGCCATAGGCGGACCATCCTGCCCGATCAGCCGCCGTCGACGAGCAGCGGCACGGCCATCTCGTCGGCCGACATCGACCCGTGCAGACCGATCAGGCCGGCCTCGGCCGGGAAGCGCGTCGCCGCGACCAGCGCGACCGGCCCGACGGCGGCCACGACCACGTCGCCGATCCGCGGCGCCACCCGGTCCTCGACCGGCCCGAACCAGCCGCGAGCCACCGCCTCGTCGCGGGTCTGCACCAGCGCGAGCGGGCCGAGCCGGGCCTTGTACGCCGCCACCACGTCGGCGGCCGCGCCCGGCTGGCAGTACAGGTGCCGGAACCGCGACTCGCCGGCCACCAGCGTGACGCCCTTGGTGAGCTCGGGTTCGGCATCGATGTCGACCCGCTGGTGCGGCAGCACGTCGACCATGCCGTGGTCGGCGATGACGAGCAGCACCGCGCCGGACGGCAGCGCCGCCCGGACCTGCTCGGCGAACGCGTCCGCCGCCCGCAGCTCGGCGAGCCACTGCGGGGACTCACAGCCGAACCCGTGGCCGGTGAAGTCGAGCTGGGAGTCGTACACGTACACCAGTGCGGAGTCGCCCTCGCGGATCGCGAACCGGGTCGCGTCCAGCCGCTCCTGCACCGTGTCCGCGCCCCGGTGCGCGCTGCCCCGGAACGCCGCGGCGGTCAGCCCGGACTTGTCGAACCGCGCCTTGCTCACGTTGCGCACCGCGACCCCGGCCGCGGTGGCCCGGTCGAACACGGTCGGGTACGGCTGCCAGCGCCGCGGGTCCACGCTCGGGTCCCACGACAGCGTGTTCAGCAGCCGCCCGGTCTCCGGTACGACGCTGCTGTAGCCGACCACGCCGTGCGCGCCCGGCGGCAGCCCGGTACCGAGACTGGTGAGGCTGACCGAGGTGGTCGACGGCACCCCGCAGGTGAGGGTGCGGCCGGTCGCCATCAGCCTCGACAGGTACGGCGCCTGGTCGGCGTGCCGGGCGAGCAGCCGGGCACCGAGCCCGTCGAACAGCAGCACGGCGTACCGCTTCGACGCCGGCAGCCGCAGGGTGTTCGGCTCCCCCGGTACGCCGAGGGCGCCGAGCACGGACGGCAGCACGTCGGTGAGCGACCCCGCGCCGTACGCCGGGTCGGTCTGGTCGTTCAGCACGGTCCGGTCACGGCCGGGATGTCGCCGCGGACAGCGCGGTGGCGAAGTCGAGCACCTGGCGGATGCTGGCCGGGCCGTCGGCGGCGGCGCTGATCCGCAGCGCGATGTCGTCGCTGGCCACCGAGCCGGTATAGCCGTGGTCGGCGTCGCAGTTCGGGTCCGAGCAGATCGCGGGCTCCAGGTCGACGCGGCTGACCATCCCCCAGCCGATCGTCAGCACCACCTCGCCGCTGGCGGCGTCGGCGTTCCGCGTCGCGGGGTCGTACTTCGCCGGGTTCGGCACGACCCGGTTGACCACGACGGCGTTCACCCTGGACAGCGGGATCGCCTCGGTGGACGTCGACGCGAACGGCTCGGAGATCACCTCGTCGGGGGCGTGCTCGTCGGTGTGCGCCACGATCAGCCGGGTCGGCGTGAGCGCCAGGATGGTGATGTGCCGGCGGATCTCGTCGCGGTCGAAGGTCGGCTCGTGCTGCAGCACGTACGCCTCCACGGGTTCGCCGGCGACGGCGACCGCGAGCGAGTCGGACACGACATCGGGGTAGTAGCCGCACCGGTCGATGGCGTCCCGCAGGGCGCGGGAGACGTCCACGACGTCCGGCGCGTTCAGGTCACGCATGGCTTCATCCTTGCACGGAAGGCGGACACGCCGCCCGGGCCTGTGGATCAGTCGCGGTCGCCGCCGAGCGCGGACGGATACGCATCCGAGTAGCCCGGCCACGATCCGTTCGGCGTCTCGACGCCGCGGGCCGCGAGCATGGCGTGCACCACGGCCCGGGCGAGGGTGCGGGTGGCCGCGGCGCTGACCTGCTGGATCCGGAGCAGCACCTCGCGGTCGTTGAGCGACAACCGTTCGCGCTGGGTCGCCGTGGACAGCGCGAACACCGTGTCGCCGTCGACGAGGGTGTGCAGCGGGTCGATCGCGCGAGCCAGGCCGTCGTGCGCGACCATCGCCAGCCGGTTCACGCCGGCCTTGTCCAGCGGCAGGTCGGTGGCGACGACGGCGATCGTGGTGTTCGTCCCCGGCCGGGGGTACGACGGAGGCGGCGGCGCCGGCTCGACCGGCACGCGCAGGTGCGTGAACTCGTCGCCGAGTCCGTACCGGGCGCCGTTCAGGGTGCCGTCCGGCGCGACCGTGGACCCGGCCGCGTTGACGACGACCAGCGCGCCGACCGTCGTACCGTCCTCGAGCACCGCGCTCGCGGTGCCCAGGCCGCCCTTCAACGCGTGGGCCCGGGCCCCGGTGCCGGCGCCGACGTTGCCCTGGGCAACCGGTCCGTCGGTGGCCGCCTCGATCGCGAGGCGGCCCCACTCGGCGTCCGGCCGGGCGGTGAAGTCGCCGCCGCGGCCGAGGTCGAAGATCACCGCGGCCGGCACGATCGGCACGACCTCGTGCGGCTCCACGCCGACCCGCACGCCCTGCCTGTGCTCCTCCAGCCACCGCATCACTCCGCCCGCGGTGTCCAGGCCGTACGCGCTCCCGCCGGTCAGCACGACCGCGTTCACCCCGGCGTTGGCGTTCACCGGGCTCATCGGGTCGGTCTCCCGCGTCCCCGGCGCCCCGCCGCGCACGTCCACACCCGCGATCGCGCCGTCCGGCACGTGCACGACCGTCGTCCCGGTCAGGTAGGGCGGCTCCTCCGACCAGTACTGTCCGACCCGCACGCCCGGCACATCCGTGATCGCGTTGTACCGCCCGACCCGCGACGCCTCGGAGAACACGTCCACCCCACCACCCTACGATCCCCACCGTCCTCCCCTCCCCCCGCTCATCGGGCCCTTGTGACCCGGCGTGTCGCACATCGTCGGGCCGTTCCGACCACGCCTGCCGCCGGCAGACGGCTCGGCGTCTGGTCATCACGAGGCCGGTCGCTCACGCGCCGGTCGCCTGCCGTGTGCGAGGCTGCACGGGTGGCCGCAACGGCCCGATGAGTGGCGACACGCCGGGTCACAAGAGCCCGATGATGGGTGTGTGGGGTGGAGGACACTAGGTGTCGGTGAGGCGTCGTACGGCGGTGTCCATGCGCGGCTTCTCGACCGGGGCGATCCGGGCGTAGGTGTCGAGCACGGTGGCACCGTACGCGCCGACCAGCACCGAGCGCAGGTCGAGCCGCGCCACCTCGTCGAGGTCGAGGTTGAGCCGCGCCACCCGGTGCAGCAGGTTCTCGATCGAGGCGATGTCGACGGGTGCGGAGCCGCGGTAGCCGTACAGCAGCGGCGCGGCCCGCACCTCGCGCACCATCTCGGCGGCGTCGGTGACGCTCAGCGGCGGCATCCGGTACGACCGATCCCCCAGCAGGTCGGTCGCCACACCGGCCAGCCCGAACATCACCACCGGCCCGAACGACACGTCCTCCAGCGCCGTGACCACGACCGGCACGCCAGGACCCGCCATCTTCTGCACCACGAGCTGGGCCCGGCCCGGGTCGGCCGCGACGCCGAACGTGTCGGTCATCACCGCCCACGCCTCGCGCATCTCGGCCTCGTCGTTGATGTGCCGCCAGATGTCGGCCAGGTCAGGCCGGGCCCGCCACTGCTCGGCGGTCGCCTTCAGGATCACGTCCCAGCCCAGGTCCTTGCCGCAGGCAACGGCCTCGTCGGCGGACAGCACCGGGTACGCCGGCAGCACCTCGATGTCGTAGAAGCTCAGCAGCCGCTGCCGCTCGTCCGCGTCCAGGTCGGCGCCGTCGGGGTGCTCCCGCAGGAACTCCTCGACGAACGCGTTCGCGCCGCGGGTGTCGACGCAGTCCAGCTCCGGCACCGTGCTGTCCGCGCGGCGCCGCCACTCGGCGTACGTCGTGACCTTGGCGAGCGCGCCGACGGCGTACTGCGGGGAGGAGTACGACGGGATCGAGCCGCGGGCCGCGCCGCCGTACTCGTCGTGGACCTGCAGCTGTTCCGGGATGCTGCGCGAGGCCAGGAAGGTGGAGACGACCGGCTTGCCGCTGCCGGCCGCGGCGTCGGCGAGCACCCTCGCGACGTCCTCGCCGCTGGTCCGCAGCGGCGGGGTGAAGATCACGACCACGGAGTCGACGCCGCTGTCCGCGAAGACCTTGCGCAGCGCGCCGTCGAACTCGTCCGCGCTGGCGTCCGGGCCGAGCGTCGCGCCGGCGTCGGCGATCGTCAGCCCGTGCGAGGCGGCGGCGTCCATGGCGAGCAGCGTCAGCGCGTCGGAGTTGCTGACGATGGCCATGTTGCGGCCGGGTGGCAGCGGCTGGTGCGCGAGCAGCTGGGCGACGTCGAACATCTCGCCGGTGGTGTCGACGCCGATCAGGCCGCTCTGCCGGAACAGCGAGTCGACCGTTGCCGCCGGCAACTGGCTGCGCCGGACCGTGTGCCCGAGCGGGACGCCCTGGGTGGCGCGGCCGGACTTCAGCGCGACCACCGGCTTGCGCCCGGCGAGCCGTCGCGCGACCCGGTGGAACTTGCGCGGGTTGCCCAGCGACTCCAAGTAGAGCAGGACCACCTCGGTGGCCTCGTCGGAGTACCAGTACTGCATCAGGTCGTTGCCGGACACATCGGCCCGGTTGCCGGCGGACACGAAGCTGGAAAGCCCGAGGCCCCGGCCGATCACATCGGCCAGGATCGTCACGCCGAGCGCACCGGACTGGCAGAAGAACGCGATCCGGCCGGGGTCCGGCATCAGCGGTGACAGGCTCGCGTTGAGCGCCGTGGCGCGGTCAGTGTTGATGATGCCGAGGCAGTTCGGCCCGACCACCCGCAGCCCGTACGACCGGGCCAGCCCGGCCAGCCGGCGCTGCCGCATCCGCCCTTCGGACCCGACCTCGGCGAACCCGCTTGACACCACGACCAGTCCGTGCGCACCCTTGGCCGCGCAGTCCAGCACCACGTCTTCGACCGCCTCGGCGTGCACCGCCACGACCGCGAGGTCGATGGTGCCGTCGATGTCGGCGACGCCGGCGTACACCGGCACGTCCTCGATCGTGCCGCCGCCCGCCTCGGCGTTCACCGCGTACAGGCGTCCGGTGAAGCCACCGTCGCGCAGGTTGGTCAGCAGCGCGTGGCCGATCGTGCCCTCGCGCCGGCTCGCGCCGATCACCGCGACCGACGCCGGGCTCAGCAGCCGCGCGATCGACAGTGCCTCGGACCGCTGCTCGCGGGCCTGCATCACGCCGTACGACGTGTCGGTGGGCTCGATGTCGAACGTGACGACCACCACGCCGTCCTCGAACCCGCGCTGGACCCGGTAGCCGGCTTCGGTGAAGACCGTGATCATCTTGCGGTTCTCTGGCAGCACCTCGGCGACGAACCGGGTGATGCCGTGCTCGCGGGCCGTCTGCGCCAGGTGCTCCAGCAGCAGCTGGCCCAGGCCGCGGCCCTGGTGCGCGTCCTCGATCAGGAACGCGACCTCGGCCTGCTCGCCGTTGGTCCGCTCGTACCGCCCGACGCCGATCATCTCCCCCGCGACCACGACGATCAGCGCCAGCCGGTCGATGTAGTCGACCTGGGTGAACCGGGCGACGTCGCGGGTCGAGAGTGTCGGGTACGGCGCGAAGAAGCGGAAGTACTTCGACTGGTCCGAGACCCGGTCGTAGAAGGCGACCAGCAGGTCCGCGTCACCCGGCACGATCGGCCGGATGTGCGCGGTCGAACCGTCCCGCAGCACGACGTCGGCCTCGTACTCCCGCGGGTAGTCCGCGGGAAGCTCGGACGGCTGCCCTCCCGGGTCGCTCACGTCCGCAAGCCTACTCAGCCGGGCACCGTCGCGGCGGTGCTATCTCGCGTACTTGGCGAGGAAGGCGGTGACGGCGCGCGGCACCGTGGACTGGCCGCCTTCCTCGACCAGGGCGACACCGTGAGCGGAGCCCGGTACGACGATCAGCTGCGCGGGCGCCTTCGTTGCCGCGCGCAACGTCTTGGCGTCCGCGGCGAAGTCGCCGTCGTCCGCGCCGACGGCGTACAGCACCGGCATCGTCAACCGGCGTGCCGCGCTGCGTGCGTCCATCTCGTTGTAGATCGCGGGCGCCGACAGGCTGATCACGCCGTCGACCGGCGGCTTGGCCAGCGCGGCGCCGGCGAGGGCCGACGTACCGCCCATCGAGGCCCCGATCACGACCACCTTCGAGGCGCCCATCGAGCGCAGCGCGAAGACGGCCCGACGCCACGTCGAGCCCGTACGGCGCCGGCTGGACCCCCTCGTACTGCCCGTAGCCGGAGCTGCCGAATCCCTCCAGGTCCACGCTCATCACTCGGTATCCGGCCTTCGCCAGGGTGCGCGCGTACGGCCACCACTGGCACAGGTCGCCGTTGGACTGGTGCAGCAGAACGACGCCGGCCCCGCCGTAGCCGATGGTCGCGGTGGTGATCTCGGCGCCGGTCGGATTCCGGCCGCCGGCGTCCTGCATGACCTCGACCTGCGCGATCTCGGCGTTGTCGGCCTTCGTGACGCAGGCGACGCCGACGGGTCCGGGTGACGGCGAGACGACGGAGGTAGGCTTCGCCGTCGGCGCGTAGGGCCCGAGCGGCGCCGGTGTGGTCGCCTCCGCCGTCGGCGTGGGCTCCGGGACGAGGTGGTCTCGGTGGCCGTCGCGGTGGACGGTTGCGGAGTGGCGTCGTCCGAGCCGCAGCCGGCGGTTGCGAGGGTTCCGGTCAGCAGGGTGAGCAGCGAGGCCGCGACAGCCGTACGACGTGACATGCCGCCGACGCTCGCCGCGGCCACGGGCCACTGTCAACTGTTTCAGTCGAGACCGAATCACCCTCCCGGATGCCGTCCGTGCCACCCGATCCCTGCGGAGTGCTGGGACCCGACTGATCGTGAGCCGGCGCGAAACCGCCGGATGACGCTCTCCGAGGACGGCAAACCGTCGTACCGGACGAAACTGACAGGCGGTCCGGCGCGCGCGTAG
>DASXRB010000242.1:0-1671 GCA_036506875.1 Kribbellaceae bacterium
GCAGCGCCAGTTCCACCCCGCCGAGGGTGAACGGCTCGGTGCTCTCGTTCCGTACCGCCGCCCTGGTCCGCAGCAGCCCCGACGGCGTCAGCTCGAGCTCGATCCGCAGCGCCAGCCCGGCGGTCTTGTCGTACGCCGCGACCTCGACGGCGCCACCGCCCGTCCCGGCGCCCTCGAACCGCACCGACGACAGGTCGAACCGGGTCGACCAGTCCCGCCCGGAACGGTGCCCGGTCAGTCCGGGACGGCCGAACCAGCCGTCAGCGTGCTCGGGCAGGAGGCCGACCGGCTGCGGCTCGTCGAGCGAGTTCGGCGTGGCGGCCGGCGCGCCCGCATCGGCGACGGCGACAAGATCGTCCGGGCCGAGGTCCCCGAGGTCGGGTCCCCAGTGCACGACCCGCGGCAAGCGGTCACCACGCAGGTCCAGCACCACGCCGACCCCGGCCGCCCGTAGCTGGACCAGACCTGATGTAACGTTAAAGCGCATGCTCGGAGACTAAGTGGCTCTTGACGTGTCACTCAAGAGTCCGCCATATAACGAATTGGTAACATGCCGGAGGATTGAGCCATGGCCCGTACCGCGACCCCAGCCACGTCACCCCGCGTCGGCGATGTAGCGCGGGCCGCCGGCGTCTCCGCGCAGACGGTGTCGAACGTGATGAACGGCCGCGGCCGGTTCAGCGACGAGACCAGGCAGCGCGTGCTCGCCGCGGCCGACCAGCTCGGGTACATCCCGAACCGCAGCGCCCGCAGCCTGCGGCTGCAACGCTCGCGCCAGCTGGGCATCCACATGACCAGCCAGGACCTCGACGTGCGCAACCCGTTCAGCATCGCGCTGCTGCGCGCGCTGATCGAGGCCGGCGAGAAGGTCGACCACCAGATCGTGGTGTTCACCCACCAGCGCGACACCCCGCCCGAGCCGCGCGACTTCGCCGGTCGCGGCATGGACGGGTACGTCTTGTTCAACAGCGGGCCGCAGGATCCACGGCCGCACATCCTGGCCGAGCTGGGCATCCCGTTCGCGCTGCTGGGGCGGACCGCGCCGGACCTGCCGCAGACCTGGGTCGACGTCGACAACCGGGTCGCGATGGCCCGGCTGGTCGACTACCTGGTCGGCGAGGGGCATCGCAGTTTCGCGTACGTCGGCTACCAGGACGACGCGTACTGGGTCGTCGACCGGCTCGAGGGGACGCGGGAGCGGCTCCGCGACCACGGTATCGAGCTGAAGGATTCCGACATCATCCTCGGCACGTTCGACGGCGTGAAGAACCGGGTACGCCACCTGCTCACCCGCAAGAACCGTCCGTCGGTGATCGTGCACAGCAGCGACAGCCTCGCGGTCGCGACCCACGAGCTGGCCTTCCACACCGGCCTCGTGCCCGGCCGCGACATCGCGATCACGGGCTTCGACGCCGTCGAGTCCCAGGTCCAGCTCGACCCGCCACTCACCTCCGTACGGCTACCGCTACCGGACGCGGCCGCACGCATCGTCGGCCGCGTGCTGACCGAGATCGAGCAGGGCCCGACCCGCGCACCGGGCGTCCTGATCGACACCACCATCCAGTTCGGTGGCAGCGCCTAGGCGCATCCTGCACGACGCAACGAGGAAGACCCCGGCGCATCACACAGCGCCGGGGTCCGTCTCGAGCGGTGGCGGCGGGAGCCGTGGGG
>DASXRB010000243.1:0-1872 GCA_036506875.1 Kribbellaceae bacterium
GCGTCGTACGACGAGACGACGTCGAGCACCCGCCGCAGGTGCGCCTCGTCGAGCGGGCCGGGGTCGATGACCACCACCGACGACGCACCGGGCGCGCGCAGGATCCAGGTATTGGTGCCGTCGAGCGTCATCGGCCCGGGATTCGGCGCCAGCACCCGCGTCGCCCGCTCGGTCACCGCCTCGATCGTCATGGGCCCTCCAGGTAGGCCCGGCCGTCGGAGACGCGGAGCTTCGGGAGGACCGGGGTCACGACGCGGTCGCGGGCGGCGTCCAGGGCGGCGGCGACGGAGGTGTACGACGCGAGCTCGGCGCAGGACAGGTATGTCGGCGGCAGCATGTCCAGCTCGCCCGCGTCCACCTGCCGGACGGCCTCACCCGGCGGCAGCCAGGCGACCTGGTCGGACTCCCCCGACACGTCCCGCGTCTTCTGCCCCGACGGCAGCGCGGCGACGAAGAACCGGGTGTCGTACCGGCGCGGCTCGAACTCGGGCGTGATCCAGTGCGCCCACGGCCCCAGCAGGTCCGCGCGCAGTACCAACCCGCGCCCGTGCAGGAAGTCCGCGAACGACAGCGACCGGTCCTCCAGCGCGACCCGATCGGCCTCCCAGTCGGCGCCCGTCGTGTCGGCCACGACCGAGTCCGCCGACGGCCCGGCCAGCAGCACACCGGACTCCTCGAAGGTCTCCCGTACGGCGGCCGCCACGTACGCGACCGCCAGCTCCGGCGTGCACCCGAGCCGCGTCCCGAACTCCTCCGGCGACGGCCCGGTCCACGCGTCGGCGACCGCGGAGTCCGACGGGTCGACCCGCCCGCCGGGGAACACCGTCATCCCCGCTGCGAACGCCATCGACGCGGTACGGCGCAGCAGATAGACCTGCGGCCCCGGATCCCGCAACAGGATCACGGTCGCCGCGGGACGCGGCTCCGGCGCCGTACCGCCCTCCCGATGCCATGCCAACGCGACCTCGGCCAGCCGCCCGGCGAGCGGCCGCGCCCGCAGGTCGCGCGCGGCCTTATGCGCGACCTCCCGCGCCGCCAGGTGCGGGTCGCCGGACGACGGATCCACCGTCAGTCCTGAACCTCGACGATGATCTCCACCTCGACCGGGGCGTCGAGCGGCAGCACCGGCACCCCGACCGCGCTGCGCGCGTGCTTACCGGCCTCGCCGAAGACGTGGCCGAGCAGCTCGGACGCGCCGTTCGCGATCTGCGGCTGGCCGGTGAAGTCCGGTGTCGACGCCACGAACGCGAGCACCTTGACCACGCGCTTCACCGACGACAGGTCGACCTGCGAGGCGACCGCGGCGAGCGCGTTCAGCGCGCACTGCCGGGCGCACTCGACACCGACCTCGGGCGAGATCTCGCCACCGAGCTTGCCGGTCGCGATCAGCTTCCCGTCACGCATCGGCACCTGGCCGGAGGTGTAGACGTAGTTCCCGGAGCGCACCGCCGGGACGTACGCCGCGACCGGCTTGACGACCGCCGGCAGCTCCAGACCCAGATCCGCGAGCAGTTCCTGCGGGCTGGGCATCAGTCCTCGATCTCGCGCTTCAGGTAGGCGACCAGGGACTCCGGGGTCGGGCCGGGTACGACGCACACCAGCTCCCAGCCGTCCATCCCGGCGTTGTCGAGGATCTCCTTGGTCGCGTGGACCAGCAACGGCACCGTGAAGTACTCCCACTTCGTCATGCGCCCGAGCCTAGTGCGCAGACGTGGCCGGCCACGCGCCCCCTACGCTTGACGGGATGAGGCGGTTGCATGTTGTGACGGGGAAAGGCGGCACCGGGAAGACGACGGTGGCCGCCGCGCTGGCGATGGCGCTCGCGACCGAGGGCAGCAACGTGCTGCTGATGGAGGTCGAGGGACGCCAGGG
>DASXRB010000244.1:0-1791 GCA_036506875.1 Kribbellaceae bacterium
ACGGCGCCCATTTCTGCAGGTCGTCGCCGACCTTCGGGATGAGCTGCACGAGGTTCTCGACGAGCAGCGGCCACAGGATCAGAACCGCGATCGCGGCGGCGCTCTGCCGCAGCAGGATGCCGACCGCGATCGCGATCACAGCGCTCACCGCGTAGACCAGGCCCTCACCGGCCACCAGCCGCCATTCCTGGCCGGTGTCGAGCGCCATCCGGTCGGCACCGGCGAACAGAGCGCCGACCGCCCACGAGCCGAACGCGGCGACCTCGCCGACCAGGGCCGCCAGCGCCGCGACCACGACGGTCTTGCTCAGCAGCACGTTCGCTCGCTGCGGCACGGCCTGGAAGCTGGTCTTGATTGTGTTGAACCGGTACTCGGTGGTGACCGCGAGCGCGGCCATCACCATGATCACCATCTGGCCGAGCCCGACCCCGAACTGGGACATCGCCGGGGTCACGGTGTCCTTGTCCGGCGTGAGGCCCGTGGCCAGCGACGCGAGGCCGATCGCCAGCACGGCGGCGATGATCATGCTCCACCACGGCGACCGGGTGGAGAACAGCTTGATCCGCTCGACATTGATCAGCGACATGTCAGTTGTCCTCCTTCGGGCCCGCGGCCGCGTCGGCCGGGGCGACCACCCCGGGTTCGTGTGCGTGGTACTCGACGGTGTCGCCGGTCATCTGCATGAACGCCTGCTCCAGCGAGCCGCGCTGCAGGGTCAGCTCGTGCAGCGTGATCTGCTGCGCGGCCGCCAGCTCGCCGATCGTGTCGGTCGTGACCTCACCCTCGACGAACAGCGCCTTGGCGCCGTCGTCGGCGGTCTCCAGCCGGGCCGCGAGGTTCTCCCGCTTGAGCAGGTCCTGCAGCTGGTCGAGCTGCGGGCTGCGCACCTTCACCGTCGTACCGCTGGCGCGGTCCACGAACTCGGTGGTGCTGCACTGCGCGATCAGCTTGCCGCGGCCGATCACCACCAGCTCCTCGGCGGTCAGCGACATCTCCGACAGCAGGTGGCTGGACACGAACACCGTGCGGCCCTCGTCGGCCAGCCGGTGCATGAAGTTGCGGATCCAGACGATGCCCTCCGGGTCGAGCCCGTTCACCGGCTCGTCGAACAGCAGCACCTCGGGGTCGCCGAGCAGCGCGCCGGCGATGCCGAGCCGCTGCGACATGCCGAGCGAGTAGCCGCCGGCCCGCTTCCCGGCCACCGAGGTCAGCCCGACCAGGTCCAGCACCTCGTCGACGCGCTTGTCCGGCAGCTTGTTCGACGCCGCCATCCAGCGCAGGTGCGCGCGGGCGGACCGGTTCGGGTGCACCCACTTCGCGTCCAGCAGCGCACCGATCTTGGTCAGCGGCCTGTGCAGGTCGCGGTAGTGCCTGCCGTCGATCCGCACGTCACCGCCGGTCGGCGTGTCCAGGCCCAGGATCATCCGCATGGTCGTGGACTTCCCGGCGCCGTTCGGGCCCAGGAAGCCGGTGACCTTCCCGGGCTTGACACTGAACGACAAGTTGTCAACGGCAACTGTCTTGCCGTAGTGCTTGGTGAGGCCGGCTGCCTCGATCATCACGTCTCCTCGTCGGACTCGGCGCACCGCTGTTCGTCGTACAGCAGTCCTCGTGACTGGGCGGACGACCACATCGGGCTCCGGACTGGTCCGGCGCGTCCCCCCTACGGATGGAGTGTGCCCCACGACAGGGTCGCCCCGGCTCCGGCCACGCCCGGTGAACGCCCTGGGGCGCCCCTGAACACGCCCTGACCTGTCCACTGCCCCGAGGAGGGGTACGACGAAGGGGCCC
>DASXRB010000245.1:0-2349 GCA_036506875.1 Kribbellaceae bacterium
ACGTCCTCGTCGAGCTGCTCCGGCACCACGCCGCGGACGTCGTAGGCCTTGAAGATCGCCGACAGTCGACGTGTCTGCTCACTCACGCGTCAGGCTCCCAAACTCGAGACCGCGGATGCCGGCCGGCACCACCGCCGGCTCGGCATCGCCGGGGAGCAGAACTCGCCCAGCCATATTGTCGAGACAGCTCCCCGAACAACCCATCCATGCCTGGACCCTACCGGTCGTCGGTCTTCAGGCGTCGGGGTCCTGCAGGACACGGAGGTGACCGCGGCGGGCGACCTCGACCGGGGCGTCCGCGCCGGAGGGTTTGGGGGCCGGGCCGCCGATCGGCTTGGCGGCCTCGCGGACGGCGTTCGCAAGGGCCTCCAGGTCGTCGTCGGAGGGTCCCGCGGCGGCCGCGTCCGGGGCCAGCCGGATCACTTCCCAGCCGTTCGGGGCGGTGAGCCGCTCGCCGTGCTCGGCGCACAGGTCGTAGCAGTGCGGCTCGGCGTACGTGGCCAGCGGGCCGAGCACGCAGGTCTGGTCGGCGTACACGTAGGTGAGCGTCGCCACCGCCGGACGGCGGCAGCCGGAACGCGTGCAGATCCTCGCGATGCTCACGACGTGACGCTACCCGGTCCGGGGGCTGCGAGGCGACATCGCCACTCGGATCAGAACCACTATCGTGCTTGCGTGACCGACGCCCGCCGGCATCGCCGGCACATCGACAGGCACGGCCGCGGTCTGCGCGGTCCGGTGAGCCGTCCGAGCACGTTCGCGCCCCGCGGGCTGCCGCTGAAAAGGTCCGCGGCGGCGCGGTTCGACGAGCTGGTCGCCGTCGAGGTGACCCGGCTGGAGAAGCAGCTGCCCGAGGTGGTCACCCGGGTCGAGTTCGCGATCGAGGACGTGCCGAACCTCCCGGACGGGACGCGCGAGATCCCGCTGACGCACTCCAGCGGCGGCACCGCGCACGACCCGTACCGGATCGTGGTGTTCCGCCGCCCGATCGAGCTGCGCGCGGAGCGCACCGGGACCTCGCTCGCCTGGCTGATCCGCTCGTCGCTGGTGCTCGAGCTGGCCGACGTCCTCGGCCTGTCGCCGGAGCAGATCGACCCCGACTTCGACGGCGACGACGGCGCCTGACGGCCGCGCCGGCTCTCAGCGCAGCGCGGCGCGGATGTCCGGCCGGGTGCCGGTCTGGGCACGGAACACCTGCGACGTGCTCAGCCCCCAGGCGCCGACCCGGCGCAGATCGGTCGTGCGCGACGGCGGCGTCAGCGTCACCCCGGCGACCACCGTCGTGTTCTCGCCCGGCGTCAGCGTCAGATAGGTGGCGGTCTTGGCCGCCGGCAGCTGCACCGCCGTGGTCGAGCCCGACGCGACCTTCACGGTCTTGTGCTGCACGACCTCACCCATCGCCGACCGGACCTCGAAGGTCGCGGTCCCGCCCTCGCCGGGCGCGCTCAGGATCAGCGTGACCGGCTCGGCGTGCACCGGCAGCACCAGGTACGACGGACCGTCCAGCGGCTTGGCCGACCCGATCGCGGCGAAGTCCTGGTTGCGCTCGTCGACGATCCGCACCGAGGCGACCACCGGCTGGTCGGCGCTGACACCGATCGCCACCGCCTCGCCCTCCAGCTTCTTGTCCAGCCGGAACGACCGCACCCCGCCCGCGGGCACCTCCAGGGCGTCCAGCCCGGCGGGCCGGAACTTGCCGTGCCGGCCGAGCACCGTCACGGCCGCGGTGGTCCCCAGGTCGCCCGGGTTCATCACCGTCAGCACCCGTGCCCCGGCGCCCGGCGCCACAGCCGGTACGACGATCTCGTTGCCCGGCTCGGCCGACGGCGGCAGCCAGTCCACGCCGGTCGCCGAGGTGGCGGTGGTCGCGTTGTCGCGCAGCGCGGCGGTGACCCGGCCGCCGGTGGCGACCACGTGCATGCCGAGCTCACGCTGGCCCGGGACGCTGGTGCGCAGGTAGACCTCGGTCTGGCCCCTGCCGCGGATCACGATGCCGCGCCCGGACGTGTTGTCCAGCTCGCCGTCCTGGCCGTAGTACGTGATGTCCACCGACGCGTTGACGTCGTCCAGGTTCGTCATCACCAGCACGTCGCGCCGGCCGCCCGTCGTACTGGCGCCGGTGAACCAGAACTCCGCGCTCGGGGTGGTGCACGGCGTACTGGCGATGCCGCGGTTGATGCCGCTGCGCGCCGACGACGTGGTGGTGGCCGTGACGCCGGCCGCCAGCGGGCCGACGGCGCGGACCGCGACCGGGACCGGCTCGGCCTTCTCGTCCGTGGTCACGATCCGGCCGCGCTTGCCTGCCGTGCCGAGCAGCGTGTGCGCGGACTGCCACAGCCGGTGCAGCTG
>DASXRB010000246.1:0-5955 GCA_036506875.1 Kribbellaceae bacterium
CGGACGACGGTCCAGTCCAGCCCGCTGTCGCGCAGCACGTCCTCCATCTCCGCGAGGTCCGCGTAGTGCTCGCGCAGCACCCGCCGGATCATCGGGTTCAGTACGTACCGCATCACCACGCCGTCGCCCGGGTCGTGCTTCGGCGGCTTCGGCCGTCCCTGTGACGGCACGGTCCCGATCGGCGCGGCGCTGACCACGACGACCCGTCGTACGCCGGTCGCCTGCATGGCCCGCACGATCGCCTCGGTGCCGCGGGTCGCGACGCCGGCCTCCGCCTTGGTCCGCGCGCCGAGCCCGGACAGCACCGCGTCCGCGCCCGCGACCGCGGCCTCCAGCACGGCGGGGTCCGCCGCGGCGAGGTCGGCCGTGACGACCCGCACCCGCTCGTCGAACACCGCCTTCGGGTTGCGCACGACGACCGTCACCTCATGGCCGGCCGCCAGCGCCTGGTCGACGAGCCGGCGGCCGATGCCGCCTGTCGCCGCGAAGATGCACAGCTTCATGGTCTCCTCCGGATACCCTAGAACTGAGTGTCATAAAAGACGGAGTCCAGATTATATGAGTTCCAAAACACCTGAGCAGGCGGGTGCCGGGCGCGCCCGGCGGCGGCTGACGAACACGGTCAAGGAGACGTTGCGCGAGCTGAGCAACCAGCTGTCGCTGCTGAACCACAACGTCAGCAGCAAGGTCGAGATCCGGTCGATCGACCTGGACTGCCTTGACATCGTCGTGCGGCACGGGCCGCTCAGCCCGACCGCGCTGGCCCGCCGCGCGGGCCTGCACCCGGCCACCGTGACCGGGATCCTGGACCGCCTGCAGCGCGGCGGCTGGGTCACCCGCGAGCGCGACCCGGACGCGGCCGACCGGCGCGCGGTCACGGTCCGCGCGCTACCCGACCGCGGCGGCGAGCTGTTCCGGATGTACGGCGGGATGAACGCGCGGCTCGACGAGCTGTGCGCGGACTACACCGACGCCGAGCTGGAGCTGATCGCCGGGTTCCTGCGGCGTACGACGGACGCCGGCTACCAGGCTGTCGAGCAGATCACCAGCGAGTAGACGACTCAGACGACGGCGGGCTGCTCGTTGCCGGCGTCGGTGATGCCGCGCCGGACGTCGACCCGCACAAGCAGCGCGAACCCGATGACGAAGAACATGCCGAGCGCGATGATCGCCGGCCGGTACGACCCGGTGATCTGGTGCACCAGCCCGAACACCAGCGTGCCGAGCCACGACGTCCCGCGCTCACCGGCCTGATAGAGGCTGAAGTACTCCGCCTCCCGGCCGCGCGGGATCAGCTGGCTGAACAGCGACCGGGACAGCGCCTGGGTGCCACCGAGCACGATGCCGATGCCCACCCCCATCACCAGGAACGGCGCCACCTGCTTGGCCGGCAGCATGAAGCCGAGCACCACCAGGGCGATCCAGATCACCAGCCCGGCCAGGATCGTGCGCCGCGAGCCGTACCGCGCGGCGGCCCGGCCGAACACCAGAGCGCCGAAGAACGCCACCAGCTGCACCATCAGGATGGTCGCGATCAGCACCTCGGTGGCGAACCCGAGCTGCTTCTCGCCGTACGTCGACGACACCGAGATCACCGTCTGGATGCCGTCGTTGAAGAACAGGTACGACACCAGGAACAGCAGCGTCACCGGGTAGGCGCGGGCGTGCGACAGGGTGCGCGCCAGCTGGCCGAAGCTCTGCCGCACGATGTTGCCACCGGCAACCTTCTCGGCGCCGAGCGGGGCCCGGTTGCGCAGCCGGGCGAACGGGATCAGGGTGAACAGCCCCCACCACAGCCCTGCCGACAGCAGGCTCAGCCGCACCGCGGTGGACTTGCCGAGCCCGAAGGCGTCGTGCCCGAGCACCACGCCGAGGTTCAGCGCGAGCAGGATGAACCCGCCCAGGTACCCGAGCGCCCAGCCCTGCGAGGAGACCGCGTCGCGCTCGTCCGGACCGGCGATGTCGCACAGGATCGCGTCGTACACCACCAACGAGGCGCCCAGGCAGATGTTGCCGGCGAGCAGCAGCAGTGCGCCCAGCGCCCACCGCCCGCCGCCCACGAACACCATGCAGCACGCGGCCGTAGCGCCCACCCAGGCGAACCCGGCCATCCACACCTTCTTGCGCGGCGACCGGTCCGCGATCGCCCCGACGACCGGCAGCAGCAGCGCCGACGCCAGGGTGGCGATCGTGACGACGTAGAACGCCAGCGAGCCGGGGGAGACCGCGATACCGAGCACGTGCAGGTTCGTCCGGCACGGGTTGTCGTCGGTGCCGGTGCGGCCGCAGGCGGCCTGCTCGGCGACGGCGGTCAGGTACGGCGCGAACAGCACCGTGCCGACCGTGGTGACGTACCCGGAGTTGGCCCAGTCGTAGAAGTACCAGGCGCGGCGTTCGCGCCGGACCTCCGCGTCGAGCTCGGTGGTCGTCATACGTTGGGCCCCTTCGAGGTCACCCACTGGCCGCGCTCGATCAGCACATCGCGGAGCAGGTCGGTGCGGTCGGTGATCAGGCCGTCGACGCCGGCGTCGAGCAGCCGGCGCATCGTAGCGGGATCGTCGACGGTCCACACGTGCACCTGCCGTCCGCTCCGGTGCGCCCGGCGGATCAGCCGCGGCGAGAGCACCGGCAGCGGGCCGGACCGCTCCGGGATCTGCAGGCACGCGCCGGAGCGCGGCAGCAGCACGCCGCCGAACTTGAACGCCGCGATCTCCACCGCCCCGAACCCGGTGCACAGCCGCGGGCCGAGCACCTTGCGGATCGCCCAGACCCGCCGCTGCGAGAACGACGACACGCACACCCGGTCGACGGCGCCGGCCGACCGCAGCAGATCGGCCAGCGGCCGGACCCCGTTCGGCGCCTTGATGTCCAGGTTGAGCCGCACGTCCGGCCACCGGTCGAGCAGCTCGGACAGCAGCGGGATCGGCTCGTGACCGTTGATCCGCGCCTTCGACACCTCCGACCACGGCAGGTCGGCGATCACGCCGGTGCGGTCGGTCACCCGGTCCAGGCTGCTGTCGTGGAACGCCACCACGACCCCGTCCCTGGTCGCGTGCACGTCGGTCTCCAGGTACCGGTACCCGAGCCCGACCGCGTGCGCGAATGCCTTCATCGAGTTCTCGTAGCCGACGTTGTCGGGATGCAGCGCGCCACCGCGGTGCGCCATCGCGATGGGGCCGTCGTTCTCCAGGAACGAAAAGGTCACATCCGAAGTATGGGGGAGCGGGGTGCACGCCGAGGCCTTGCCGCTGCGACAGCGGGCAACTACCGTTCGTTAGAACCCCCACAGTCGCCCCGACGGCACTTAGCCGGGGCGGGCCGCGGCCGGATCCGGTCCCGAACCGTGTCCGGACACCGGCCCAAGCCGAGGTGTACCGCAGGCGACGGGGCGTCAATGCGGCCCCCGACCCCACCCTTCGCCGGGGGCCGCTCGCCGCCGCGGCCCGGTCCTCCCTATGCTGCCGCGGGTGACCGCCTTCGCCCCGCGCCCGGACCTGTGGACCCTCGACCCCGCGGTGCTGCACCTGAACCACGGCTCGTACGGCGCCGTGCCGCGCCGCGCCCAGCAGGCCGCGGCGGCGCTGCGCGAGCAGACCGAGGCGAACCCGATGGAGTGGTTCCGCCGGCTCCCCGAACGGCTCGACCGTACCCGGGCGACGCTGGCCGGCCACCTCGGTGTCGACACCGGCGGGTTCGCCCTCGTGGCGAACGCGAGCGCGGGCGTCACCGCCGCGCTGGCCGCCGTACCGATCCCGGCCGGCGGCACGATCGTCGTCACCGACCACGCGTACGGCGCGGTCCGGTACGCGTGCGAGCGGTTCGCGCGGCTGCGCGGGGCCGAGGTGCTCACCGCCGCGGTGCCGCTGACCGCCACCGACGACGAGGTGGTGGCGGCGATCGAGCGGGTCCTGGACGGCCGCACCGCCGTCGTCGTGGTCGACCAGATCACCTCCGCGACCGCGATGGTGTTCCCGGTCGCCCGGGTGGCCGCGCTGTGCCGGCAGGCCGGCGTGCCGGTGATCGTGGACGGCGCGCACGCGCCGGGCCTGATCGACGCGCCGGTCGACGGCGGCGCCGACTTCTGGACCGGCAACTTCCACAAGTGGCCGTGCGCGCCGCGCGGCACCGCCGGGCTCTACGTCGCCGAGCCGTGGCGTACGACGACGCTGCCGCTGGTCGCGTCCTGGTCGGAGTACGACGAGCTGCCGCGGCGGTTCGACCAGCAGGCGACGAACGACTACGTGCCTTGGCTGGCGGCGCCGGACGCGCTGGACGTGCTCGGCGAGCTGGACTGGCCGCGCCGGCGCGCCGAGCTGTCGGCGATGCTCGACGAGGCCGCCGCGGTGGTCGCGAAGGCACTCGGTTCGCGTGTCCCGGACGTGGTGGCGCCGGCGCCGACGATGCGGCTGGTCGAGCTGCCGCTCACGATCTCCACGGCCGAGCCGGCGCTGGAGGAGTTCAAGGCCCGCTCCGCGCGGGAGATCCGCGCCGAGATCACCGTCACGGGTCTCGGTGAGCAGGTCTACCTGCGGCTGTCCGCGCACGCGTACAACGCGTTCTCCGACTACGAGCGGCTCGCCGAGCGGCTGCCCGCGTTGCTCACCCCCTAACCGAGCAGCGGCAGGGTGTCCAGCCAGGACTCCCAGGAGTCGGGCAGCCAGCCGGGCACGCCGAGGACCGCGAGGTAGCCCCACAGGGCGACGAGTACGCAGGCGACCAGCGCGACCGTGCCGAGCGCCTTCAGCCAGGCCGGCTGCCGGCCCGTCCACGCTGTCAGCTGGTGCACGCGCACGTTCACCCGGTGCAGCAGTCGCTGCGCCCACTCGAACTCGCTGGCCAGCACCGCCAGCCCGGCGATCAGCAGCGGTATGCCGCCCGGCCCGGGCAGCCAGCCGGTCAGCGGGGCGAGCACGATCAGCAGGCCGCCGATGACGCCGACGACGATCCGGTAGATGAGGTGCTTGCGCGGGTCGGCGCGGATCTTGCGGCGCCACTCCCAGCGGTCGTCGTACTGGTCGAGGGTGACGTTGTGGTCGGTGCGGTCGGGGCTCGGCTCGCGCGCCCTCGTCTCCGCCTCGGCCTCGTCGCTCACGCCTCCGAGCCTACCGACGGTCCCAACGGGCTCAGGCGGTCAGGCGGAGCCGGTGGCGAACTCCCAGTGCCACGGCTCAGGCCGGGAGCCGCCGGGCTCGGCCCAGTGCGGGTGCGTCCAGCCGTACCGGCTCGCGCTGGCCTTCATCCAGCTGTGCTCGGTGCTGCCGAAGCGCTCGATGCCGCCGCACAGGTCGACGGCAAGACCCCAGCCGTGGTTCGACGTACCGGGCAGCGCGGCCAGTGACGGCTTCGCGGCGTACAACGTGACCTGCTGGGCGTACGAGCGGTAGGAGTCGGTGATGCACAGCTGCCGCCCGAACCGCTTCTCGAACGCCGCCGCCAGCGACCGGTACGCGGCCGCCGCGTCGCAGCGCAGCACGTGCCCGGCGACGCCGATCGCGCACAGCTTGCTGGCCGGGATCATGCCGTTGCTGTACCCGCCCCAGCCGAGCGTGCCGCCTCCGGTCGCCAGGAACGGCATCGGGTTCACCGGCTGCCCGCCGAGCCGCACCTCGAAGTGCAGGTGTGGTCCTGTGGAATTGCCTTCTGTACCTACCCCGCCGATGTGCTGACCGGCCAGCACGTGGTCACCGTTCGCAACGGTCACTGTGCTGAGGTGGGCGTAAAGCGTCTCGAGTCCGTCGCCGTGGTCGATCCGGACCAGGTTGCCGGCCCAGCCCGGGTGTTCGACGTACGCCGTCCCGCCGGTGACCGCGCGCACCGTGGTGCCGATCGCGGCGGGGAAGTCCTGACCGGTGTGGTAGCCGGTGGCCCAGAGCGGCCCGGGCTCACCGAACGGCGTGCCGATGGTGTAGGTCCCGTCCGGCAGCGGCCAGACCCAGTCGCCAGTGCCGGCGGTGA
>DASXRB010000247.1:0-3708 GCA_036506875.1 Kribbellaceae bacterium
GCGGACTGGACCGCGATCCGGGCGGTCTCCACGTCGCGGACCTCGCCGACCAGGATCACGTCCGGGTCCTGCCGCAGGATCGACCGCAGCCCGCCGGCGAACGTGACGCCGGCCGCCTCGTTGATCTGGATCTGGTTGATCGAGTTGAACGTGTACTCGACCGGGTCCTCGATGGTCATGATGTTGCGCTCGGGGCTGTTGATCTCGCCCAGCGAGCCGTACAGCGTGGTCGTCTTGCCGCTGCCGGTGGGGCCCGCGCAGATCACCATCCCGTACGGCGAGTGCAGCAGCCGCGAGTAGCTGACGGCCATCTGCTCCGGCATCCCGAGCTGGGACAGCTTGAACAGCGGGCGGCTCTTGTCCAGCAGCCGCAGCACGACCTTCTCGCCGCCGACCACCGCGGTCGTCGAGACCCGGATGTCGACCGGGCGGCCCTCGATCTCCATGCTGATCTGGCCGTCCTGCGGGCGGCGCCGCTCGACGATGTTCAGGTCGGCGAGGATCTTGATCCGGCTGACCACGGCCGGGCCGATCGACCCGGGCAGCTCCAGCACGTCGTGCAGCGCGCCGTCGATCCGGTAGCGGACCCGGACCCGGTCGTCGTGCGGCTCGATGTGTACGTCGGAGGCCCGGTCGCGCAGCGCCTGGGTGATCACCAGGTGCACGACCTGGACGACGGGCGCGTCGTCGCTGGCGCCGGTGATCTCCTCGCGGCCCACGTCGCGGCGCAGCGCGTCGCGGGCCTCGAACAGCTTCACCCGGTCGTCGATCCCGGCCAGCGCGCGGAACGCGATCCCGATCGCCTGCAGGATGTCGGTCGGCGCCGCGAGCAGGAACAGCACCTGCCGGCCGCCGAGCGCCTGCTGCACCTCGGTGGTCACCGCCGGGTCCGCGATCGCGACCTCGACCCTGCCGTCGAGGTCGGCCAGCGGTACGGCGACCAGCGCGCGGGCGGTCCGCTCGTCGATCAGCGCCGCTGCGGCCGGGTCCGGGGTGACCGTGCGCAGGTCGACCAGGTTCAGGCCGGTCTGCTCGGACAGCTGCCGGGCCCGGGTCCGCTCGATCTGCAGGTCCTGCTCGCTCGCCGCCGGCCGCACCTCGGGGCGCGGTGCCGGCGCGGCGTGCCGGCTGTGCTGCTCGGGTTCGCGGTTCCTCAGTTTCATGCCGTCGCCCCCACGCGGGCGCCGGCCTCGGCGCGCAGCCGCGGCCGGGCCTCGATGTCCTTCGGGTAGAGGCTGCGGGCCGCCGCGTCGTCGTACGTGACGGTGCCGGCCTGGACCAGCGCCGACAGCGACTGCTCGAGCGTGACCATGCCCTCGCGCTGCCCGGTGATCAGCGAGTTGCGCAGCTGGTGGGTCTTGCCCTCCTTGATCAGGTTGCGGATCGCGGAGTCCGCGACCATCACCTCGTACGCCGCGACCAGGCCGCCGGTCGTCCGCGGGATGAGCCGCTGGTAGACGACACCGGTCAGCGCGGCGGCGAGCTGGACCCGGACCTGAGCCTGCTGCTCGGCCGGGAAGACGTCGATGATGCGGGCGAGCGACTGCGCGGTGTCGTTGGTGTGCAGGGTGGCGAAGACCAGGTGGCCGGTCTCGGCGATGGTCAGCGCGAACCGGATCGACTCCAGGTCACGCATCTCGCCGACCAGCAGCACGTCGGGGTCCTCGCGGAGCGCCGAGCGCAGGGCGTCGGGGAAGCTGGCGGTGTCGCTGCCGACCTCGCGCTGGTTGACAGCCGAGCGCTTGTGGTCGTGCACGTACTCGATCGGGTCCTCGACCGTGATGATGTGGCAGGCGCGCTGCGTGTTGATCTGGTCGATGACCGCCGCCAGCGTGGTCGACTTGCCGGAGCCCGTCGGGCCGGTGACGAGCACCAGGCCCTGGTGCTTCTTGGCGAAGTCGTAGAGCACCGGCGGCAGGCCGAGGTCGGCCATCGTCGGGATCTGGCGCGGGATCATCCGGAGCGCGACCGCGGTGTCACCGCGCTGGGTGAACGCGTTGCCGCGGATCCGGGCGTCGTCGCGCCAGGAGAACGAGAAGTCGTACTCGTGGGTGGCGTCCCAGTGGCCGCCCTGCTCCTCGGTGAGCACCTCGGCCAGCAGGGCGTCGGTGTCGTCACGGGTCAGGACGTCGGCGCCCTGGACGGCGAAAAGCTCGCCGTGGACGCGGATCTGGGGTGGCATGCCGGCGGTCAGCAACAGGTCGGTGCCGCCGGCGTTCCACAGCTCTTCGAGCAGTACGTCGACGCGGCTGCCGCTAGCGGGACCTGGTCGCATGACAAACCTCCGGGAACAAAGGACTTCGGGATTTTCGGACTTCCGCAGGGCGGTGGAGAGAGCTGCGTCCCTCCGGCAGCTCTCCCCACCGGCCCAGGTGGTGCATCGTGTTGCGTTGGGACGGTGAGGAGGGCCGATCAGGGTCAGACCCTCCCCACCGCGCTCATGGATACCTCGATCAGCCCGCGCTGCAGGGCGCGCCGGCGACCATGGTCAGCGAGCCGTTCGAAGCGTCTGCGCTCTGCACGTACACGGGAGTACCGGGGCGCAGGAACCCGTTGGTAACCAGGTTGGCGAGGGTGGCGTACGAGCCGTTCTTGGCGTAGTTGGCCTCCTCGGCCACCGCGATGGTCTTGACCTCCGCCTTGCAGGCCGATGCCTGGCCGCGGTCGGTGATGCCGCCGACGGCGAAGACGACGATCCCGGCCAGGATGCCGAGGATGACGATCACGATCAGGAGCTCGATCAGGGTGAAGCCGTTCTGGTTCTTGCGGGCCGCGTGGGCCTTCTTGATCTGGTGAAGCATGTCGGTTTCCTTTTCTGTGCTTGGTACTTCTGGGTTGTGACTGACGTGTTGATGTGGGCGCGTCGTACTCGTTATGTCCTGGTCACCACCACCCCCAGAACCGGTCCCGTTTGGGTTCGGCGGCGGTGTCGGGGGCCGGCGCTGGTACCACCGGCTGGACGACCAGGTGCTCCTCGACCAGCCGGCGGATCGCGGTGGTGACGACGTGGTCGGGATGCGTGATCGCGAGCGGGACGCCCCGGTTGATCGAGGCGGGCACGTCCCGGCGGGACGGCAGCAGGCCGGCGATCGGGTTGCGGACCAGCTGCTCGACCTCGCCCGTGGTCAGGCCCACGGCGGAGTCGGAGCGGTTCACGACGATCGCGCGGGCGTCACGCGGGTACGCCAGCAGGTCGAGCATGTCCAGCGTCAGCCGCAGGTTCTTCAGCGCCGGCCGCTCGGGCGTGGTCAGCAGCACCTGGTGGTGCGAGGCGTCCAGCGCCGCGAGCACGGTGGCGGAGAACTGCGCCGGGGTGTCCACGACGACGTAGTCGTAGGCGCCGGCCAGCGCGGTGAGCAGCTCGCCCACCCTGGATGGCGGCACCCGGTCGCCCTCGCCCGGTCCGGCCGGCGCGAGCAGGCAGTCGAAACCGTTCAGGTACGGCGTGACCACGTTCGCCACGCGTTCGGTGTCGAGCCGGCCGTTCGCGTCGGCGAGGCTGCGCCGCGGGACCATGGCCAGCGTGCTGGCGACGTCGCCGAACGACAGGTCGAGGTCGACCAGGCAGACCCGGCGGGTGCCGCCGTTGTGCAGGACGGCGGCGAGGTTGGTGGCCAGCGTCGTCTTGCCACAGCCGCCCTTGGCGGCGAAGACCGTGATGACCCGGCCCTGCGGACCGCGCGGCTCGTCCGGTTCGGTGACCAGCCG
>DASXRB010000248.1:0-4803 GCA_036506875.1 Kribbellaceae bacterium
CACCAGGTCGACGCCGCCCAGGTCGTCGAGCTTCGACGTACCGCTGATCCGCGCCAGCGTGGCGTCCCGGTCCTCGGCCGCGAGCTTGCCGCGCTGCACCGCCTTCTCCAGCGAGCGCTCCAGCCCGGCCCGCACCCGGTCCACCTTCTCCTGGCCGCGGGCGACGTAGAGCACGTCGTACCCGGCCTTCGCGCAGACCTCGACGATGCCGACGGCCATGGTGCCGGAGCCGACCACGCCGACCTGCTTGATCGCGCGCGTCCTCGGCGGCTCGGAGCCGTTCTTCGGCGTGTGCTCGTCGTCCACGACGACCGGCGAGTCCGGCGCCTCGTAGGTGTAGAACCCGCGCCCGGTCTTGCGGCCGAGCAGGCCGGCGGTGACCATCTGCTTGAGGATCGGGGCCGGCGCGTGCAGCCGGTTGCGGCCCTGCTTGTACATCGTGTCGAGGATCTCGTACGCCGTGTCCAGGCCGATCAGGTCGAGCAGCGCGAGCGGACCCATCGGGTAACCGCAGCCCAGCCGCATCGCTGCGTCCACGTCCTCGCGGGTGGCGTAGTGCGACTCGACCATCGACACGGCGTGGTTGAGGTACCCGAACAGCAGTGCGTTGGCGATGAAGCCCGCGCGGTCCTGCGCGACGACCGGCGACTTGCCGAGCTTGCGCGCCAGCGCGGACACGTCGTCGACGACATCCGGCTCGGTGACGACGGTGCGGATGACCTCGACGAACTCCTGCACCGGTGCGGGGTTGAAGAAGTGCATGCCGACGACCCGGCGCGGCCGGGACGTGGCCACCGAGATCTCGGTGACCGACAGCGAGGAGGTGTTGGTGGCGAGGATCGCGTCGTCGCGGACGATCTTGTCCAGCGCGCCGAAGATCTCGCGCTTCAGGTCGAGGTGCTCGACGACCGCCTCGACGACCAGGTCGCAGTCGGCCAGCGCCTCCAGGCTGGTGGCGAACGTCACCCGGTCGAACAGCTCGCGCTGCTCGTCCCCGGACAGCTTGCCGCGCTTGACCGCGCGGTCGGTGGAGTGCTGGATGTGACCGCGGCCACGGGCGACGGCGTCGCCGTCGCGCTCCACGCCGACGACGTTCAGCCCGTTGCGGGCGAACACCTCCGCGATACCGGCACCCATCGTGCCGAGACCCACCACTCCGACTGTCTTCAACTCACGCGCCATGCGCCGAAGTGTGCCACCCGTCGTACTGGTCCGCACATGAGGTGGGTCACGGCCGGCGATCAGGCCGGGCCGCGCGCCACCGCCCAGCCGGTGCCGTCGTGGTCGATCTGCACCGTCTCTCCGGCCGCCGGTTCGCGGCCGAGCACCGCGGCGAGGAGGCCGGCACCGGCGACCACGACGACGGTCTCGCCCCGGTGCAGGTCCGCGATCGCGCCGACCGCCGCGTCGAACCGTCGTACGACGTCCTGCCGCGGCGCCGGCGATTCCGCGGAATCGTCCCGCGGCAGGTCCGCGAGCTCCGCGACGACCTCCACACCGGCACCGGTCCGGACGGCGAGCCCCGCGGCGGTCCGCTGGGCGGCGGCCTCCGGAGCGCAGTACACCCGCGCCACGCGCATCGGCTCGTCGGTCAGGACGCCGGCCGCGTCGTCGCGGACGAGCAGCATCCGGGCCGGGCAGTGCAGGTTCATACCGCCGCCGTGCCACTCACGCTACGCGCCCTCGGCGCCGGTGGAGTGGCCCGGGAAGACCTTGGCGCCGGGCTCGATCACGCCGGCGGCGTTGTTCACGGCGGTGGCGGCCTCGCCGAACCCGACCGAGATCAGCTTCACCTTGCCGTCGTAGTCGACGATGTCGCCCGCGGCGAACACCCGCGGCAGGTTCGTGCGCATCGCCGTGTCGACCAGGATGTGCCGCTTGCGCTGCTCCAGCCCCCAGCGCGTGAACGGCCCCAGGTCGGCGGTGAAGCCCAGCGCGGCGACCACCGTGTCGACCGGCAGCGTCCGCCGCTCACCGGTCAGGTTGTCGAAGATCTCGACCGACTGCACCCGGGCGTTGCCGTTGATCCGGGCCACCTCGTACGGCGTCAGCACCTCCGTCCGGCCGGCCAGGACCTTGTCGACCGTGCCCTGGTGCGCCCGGAACGCCGTCCGGCGGTGGATCAGTGTCACGGTCTCGGCGATCGGCTCGAGGCTCACCGCCCAGTCGAACGCCGAGTCGCCGCCGCCGACGATCAGCACCTTCTGCCCGGCCAGGTCGTCCAGCCGCTTGACGAAGTACCGCAGCCCGCGGTCGGCGAACTCGTCCGCGTCCGGCAGCGGCCTCGGCGTGAACGTCCCGATCCCGCCGGTGATCAGCAGCGCCTTGGCCCGGATGACCGCGCCGAGGTGGGTGGTCACGGTGACGCCCTCGTCGTCGACGGCGAGGCCCTCGGCCCGGTGACCCAGCAGGTACGACGGATCGGCGGTCGCCGCCTGCTCGGCCAGTGCGTCGACGAGGTCCTGGCCCTTGACCGCGACGAACCCGGCGACGTCGTAGATCACCTTCTCCGGGTACAGCGCGGAGACCTGCCCGCCGAGCTCGGGCAGCGAGTCGACGAGCATGACCGAGTACCGGCGGAAGCCCGCGTAATAGGCGGCGTACAGCCCGGCGGGTCCCGCACCGATCACCAGCAGATCGGTCTCGTGCACGCTTCCAGCGTAGGGCGGCCGAGTGTGGGCGGGGGGCCTACTCGCGGACGTACTCCAGGGCCTGCTCGGCGAGCTCGGGCCAGCGGTCGGCCTGGGCGAGCGGTACGACGACCCACTCCTTCATCGGCCGGCCCATCCCCGGGTCGAACGGCTCCGCACCGGGCAGGGCCAGCGCGGCCTCCCGGGCCCGCGGCGGCAGCTTGAAGTTCATCGCGTCGCCCCAGATCCCGCCGAGCATCTTCTTGCCGACCTTCAGGCACGGCATCCCGAACATGCTGCCCTTGGCGACCCCGGCATCGGCCAGCTTCGCCGCCACCTCGTCGTACAGCTCCCTGGTGCGCTCACTGCTCTCGGGTGTCATGCCGCCAGCGTCGCACCGTGTCCCAGCCCGGCGCCATCGGCCGCACCGCGTAGGGTGGTTCGCCGTGCGCCTCGTCATCGCTCGTTGCTCCGTGGACTACTCCGGCCGGCTGACGGCTCATCTGCCGATGGCGACCCGGGTGCTGATGGTGAAGGCGGACGGGTCCGTGCTGGTGCACGCCGACGGCGGGTCGTACAAGCCGCTGAACTGGATGTCGCCGCCGTGCGCGCTGACCGAGGCTGTGTCGCCGGAGGGGGCAGGCCTGTGGCGGGTCACGAACAAGGCCGGCGAGGAGCTGCGGATCACCATCGAGGAGGTGCTCGCGGACGCGTGGTACGAGCTGGGCACGGACCCCGGCCTGGTCAAGGACGGGGTGGAGGCACACCTGCAGGAGTTGCTCGCCGAGCACGTGCACACCTTCGGTGAGGGCTGGACGCTGGTACGACGCGAGTACCCGACGGCGATCGGGCCGGTCGACCTGCTGTGCCGCGACGCGTCCGGCGCGCACGTCGCGGTCGAGGTGAAGCGGCGCGGGGAGATCGACGGTGTCGAGCAGTTGACGCGGTACGTCGAGCTGCTGAACCGGGACCCGCTGCTGGCGCCGGTCCGGGGCGTGTTCGCCGCGCAGCAGATCAAGCCGCAGGCGAAGGTGCTGGCCACCGACCGCGGCCTGGAGTGCGTGGTCGTCGACTACGACGTGCTGCGCGGCATCGAGTCGGACGTGCTGCGTTTGTTCTGAGCGCCATCCTCGCTTGTTCTGAGCGCCATCCTCGCCGTGCTGGCGGTCGCGGCCCTGGGAACATCCGCGACCGCCATCGCACACGCCGCCCAGGGTACCCGCTGGGGTACCCGGGACGCGTCGCTTCGTATCTCAGGCCGGTTGCTCCGTCGGGAGACCCGCACTCAGCGCCGCGTCGTGCAGCCGATCGTCGTAGGCGACGAATGCCGTGAGGTCGGCACGCACAGCCAGCGCCGAGGCCAGGTGTACCGCGTCCAGCGAGCGAAGCGCCGGCGGCTGAAGCGCAGCCGCCGCGGTCAGCAGGCTCGGCGTGAGCGTGACTTTCTGCACCCTCGACACCAGGTGATGGGCGGCCAGCAGCGCGGTCGGCGTACTTCGCATGATCGCGCGCGGCACCTCGACCAGAACGAGGTCGCTGGAGACCCTCGGCAGCTTCGTTCGCGCGGCAAGCCAGGACCGGAGAGCGGCGGTCTCGGCCTCCTTGATGATCAACTTCACCAGCGCGGAGGAGTCCAGATAGATCACCAGCGCTCCTCGTCGCGCAACTGTCGCAGGGCCTCGCTCGGCAGCAGATCACCCGCAGGTTCGCCGGGCACGATGTCCAGCACGTCGCCGGACTCCTCCGCGGGCCGGATCACTCCGGCGTCGAGCAGCACCGACAACCGGTCGCCGGTCGCGGCTCGAACGGGTGTCAGCCGCGCGACAGCACGACCGCGCCGGGTGACCTCGATGGTCGCACCGTGCTCGACACGATCGAGATAGGCGCTCGCATGCTGACGCAGCTCGCGGATCCCGATTCGGTCCGGTTGTGTACCACTCATGTGTCTATGGTAGCCACAAGTAGGCACATAGGCGCGTCCTGCGTTGTGGGCGGAGTGGCCGGCAAGGCAACGCGGGGCGGGATCGTCGTACGTCTGCCCGATTTCGGGCAGATCTTTGGCTTTGACCCCGAATCCAGTGCAAGGTTGACGAGTGATGCGCGTGCCGGGTGACCTCGTCGAGCAGATCGCGAGCACGACGGGGCTCGACGCCGGTGCCGCGGGGAGGGTGGC
>DASXRB010000249.1:0-1733 GCA_036506875.1 Kribbellaceae bacterium
AGGGCTGGTGGGTCACGCTGCTGCTCGCGCTGGCGATGACGGCCGGGCGGATCGTGATCCCGATCGCGGTGCAGAAGACCATCGACCACGGGCTGAGCGGCCCGCACGGCCCGGACCTGTCGTACGTCGCCTGGATGTGCCTGGCGTGCGCTATCGGTGTCGTGGTGACCGGCGGGGCGTCGTACCTGACGACCGTGCGGCTGGCGCGCAACTCCGAGCGCGGGCTGGCCACGATGCGGATCAAGGCGTTCCGGCACGTGCACGACCTGCCGGTGCTGACCCAGAACACCGAACGGCGCGGCGCGCTGGTGAGCCGGGTGACCTCCGACGTCGACACGGTGTCGCAGTTCCTGCAGTTCGGCGGGTTCATCTTCCTGGTGAGCATCGGGCAGATGCTGCTCGCGACGATCGTGATGTTCGTGTACTCCTGGCAGCTGGCCCTGGTGGTGCTGGTCTGCTTCGTGCCGCTGTTCGCGAGCCTGAAGTACCTGCAGGGCAAGATGTCCGCGGCCTACGGGATCGTGCGCGGCAAGGTCGGCGAGCTGCTGTCCGCGATCGCCGAGCCGGTGGTGGGCGCGCAGGTCGTGCGTGCCTACGCGATCGAGCGGCGCACGCAGGACCGGATCGACACCGCGATCGACGGTTACCGGGTGGCGTCCACGAAGGCCCAGACCGTGACCGGGGCGACGTTCTCGATCGGCGGCCTGGCGGCCGGGCTGGCGAACGCCGGCGTGCTGGTCGCCGGCGTCCTGCTCGGCGTGGACGGGCAGACGACGCTCGGCGAGGTGCTGGCGTTCATGTTCCTCGTCGCGCTGTTCTCCGACCCGGTGCAGATCGCCACCCAGGTGCTGACCGACGCGCAGAGCGCGTTCGCCGGGTGGCGGCGGGTGCTGGGCGTGATCGCGACGCCGGCGGACGTCGCGGATCCGGGGCCGGGCGGCGTGGTGCAGGAGCGCGGGCCGATCACGGTCGAGTTCCGCGACGTCGACTTCGGGTATCCCGACGGGGACCTGGTGCTGCGGGACGTGAACGTGCGGATCGCGCCGCACCGGCGGGTCGCGGTGGTGGGGGAGACCGGGTCGGGCAAGACGACGTTCGCGAAGCTGCTGACGCGGCTGATGGACCCGGCGTCCGGCGAGGTGCTGCTGGACGGCGTGGATGCGCGGCGGATCGCGTTCTCGTCGCTGCGCGAGCGGGTCGTGATGGTGCCCCAGGACGGGTACCTGTTCGACGCCTCGCTGGCCGAGAACGTCCGCTTCGGCGGGCCCGGTGTGTCCGACGACGAGCTGCGGGCGGCGTTCGCGTCCCTCGGGCTGGCCGACTGGCTCGAGTCGCTGCCGGACGGCCTCGACACCGAGGTCGGGCAACGTGGCGAGTCGCTGTCGGCCGGCGAGCGACAGCTGGTCGCCCTGGTGCGTGCGAACATCGCCGACCCCGACCTGCTGGTCCTGGACGAGGCCACCTCCGCCGTCGACCCCGGCACCGAGGTCCGCATCAACGCCGCGTTGGAGCGCCTGATGTCCGGCCGTACCTCCGTCACCATCGCGCACCGCCTCTCCACCGCCGAAGCCGCCGACGAGATCCTCGTCTTCGACGCCGGCCGCATCGTCGAACGCGGCCCCCACACCACCCTCGTCCGCACCGGCGGCGTCTACTCCCACCTCCACGCCAGCTGGATCTCCCAACGCACAGCCGTTTAGCGAACGCGCCCCGCGCGGGGCTCTCCGCGTGCT
>DASXRB010000250.1:0-2160 GCA_036506875.1 Kribbellaceae bacterium
CGTCCGGATCGGCGACACGATCGGCACCCGCCGCCCGCGCTCGGAGCACCACTTCGCGCCGCCGTCGCTGGAGACGGTCGTGGTCCCGGCCCGCCCGGGCGAACGCGGCGCGCTGCTGGTCGCGCTCACCCAGCTCGCCGAGCAGGACCCGCTGATCGACCTGCGCCAGGACGACCTGCGCGGCGAGGTCTCGGTGTCGCTGTACGGCGAGGTGCAGAAGGAGGTCATCCAGGCCACCCTGGCCGACGAGTACGGACTCGACGTCGGCTTCCGCGAGACGACCACGATCTGCATCGAGCGGCCGGCCGGCAGCGGTTCGTCGTACGAGATCATCGACACCGACCCGAACCCCTTCCTGGCGACCGTCGGGCTGCGGGTGGACCCGGCCCCGGCCGGCAGCGGGGTGTCCTACCGGCTGGAGGTCGAGCTCGGGTCGATGCCGTTCGCGTTCATGCGGGCGGTCGAGGAGACCGTGCACGAGACGCTGCGCGAGGGCCTGCACGGGTGGCAGGTCACCGACTGCGTGGTGACGATGACGCACTCCGGCTACTGGCCGCGGCAGAGCCATTCGCACGGCATCTTCGACAAGAGCATGTCGAGCACTGCCGGCGACTTCCGCAACCTGACCCCGCTGGTGCTGATGGACGCACTGATGCAGGCCGGTACGACGGTGCTGGAGCCGATGCACCGGTTCGGTCTCGAGCTGCCCGCGGACACGCTCGGCGCGGTGCTGCCCGCGCTCGCCAGGCTCTGCGCGGTGCCCGGCGCGCCGGGCGCCCGCGGGGCGTCGTACGAGATCGAGGGCGAGATCCCCGCCGCCCGCGTGCACGAGCTGCAGCAGCTGCTGCCGGGCCTCACCCGCGGCGAGAGCATGCTGGAGTCGGCCTTCGACCGCTACGAGCCGGTCACCGGCGCGGTGCCGTCGCGACCGCGCACCGACAACGACCCGCTGGACCGGCGCACCTATCTGCTGCGGGTGCTGCGCCGTACGGCGGTGTAGGCGGTCTGGCCGCTGTCGGAGGGCGCGGTTATGTTCGGTGCGCATTCGCACAGCCGGCTGGGAGGAGCGCTGACCCGTGGGTCGTTTGTCCGGACGACGCGACGAAGGCGACGAGGTGCCGCCTCTCGACGTCGACGTCCGCGAGATGCTCGGCGGGTTGCAGGCGTTGGGCCAGCCGGTGGAGAAGTACCTCGACCGGGACGCGCTGGCGAAGGAGGCGGCCAAAGGGCTGACCAAAGGCATGCCGAGGAGCCTGGAGTGGTTGCGCTGGGACGCCGTGCCGGTGGTGCACTGGGCCGACAACGGCGAGGCGGTGCCGGCCGATGTGCTGCGGTGGTTCGTCGTACAGGCTGTGAAGGCGAGGTCGCCGGAGCCGAATGCCGTGCTGCGCAAGTACTGCGCGATGTTGGACGCGCGGGACCGTGAGGCGCTCGGGCAGTACCTGCTGGAGGCGTGGATCGCTGAGGACCTGAGGCCGATCCCGCCCGACGAGGCGCGCCGGCTCGCGGAGGAGCGTGCGCGGCAGACGCACCAGAGCATGGCCCGGTGGCCGCAGTACTACCAGAACGACCCGATGCTCGGGGCCAGCGTCGAGGAGCTGACCACGCGTTACCTACCGGAGTTCAGCCGGCGGCCGGCCGGGTCGGCGATCGCGTCGAAGGGCGTGCTCGCGGTCGCCGCCGCGTGCGCGGGGGAGCGGGCCGCCGACGTGGCCGGCCGGTACCTGAAGGACTGGTACGGGTACCGCGCCGGGCAGGGCAAGGCCCTGATCGCGATGCTCGCCTGGGTCGACCACCCGAGCGCGATCCAGCTGATGCTGTCGGTCGGATCGCGGTTCCGGACGAAGAGCCTCCAGGAGGAGGCGACCCGGCAGGCCGAGGCTCTCGCCGAGCGCAAGGGCTGGAGCGTGAGCGAGCTCGCCGACCGCACCATCCCGACCGCCGGGTTCGACGAGACCGGCACCCTGCGGCTCAGCTACGGCGAGAGGGCGTTCAGCGCCGTACTGCTCCCCGGTCTCAGCATCGAGCTGCGGTCGCCGGAGGGGAAGAAGATCGGCACCCTTCCGGCCCCGCGGCGGTCCGACGACGAGGCCCGGGCCAAGGACGCGAAGAAGGCGCTGGCCGAGCGCAAGGGTTGGAGCGTGAGCGAGCTCGCCGACC
>DASXRB010000251.1:0-2559 GCA_036506875.1 Kribbellaceae bacterium
CGGCGCGTCCGAGAACGTTAGCGCCGTCGGTCGACGCGGAGTATGCCGCAACCACCGCGAAAGACCCTCGCCGGGCCGTGCGTCCACGTCCAGACCGGACTCAAGATCCACAGCGCACGCCGAGACGCTCTCGCCGGCCGGTACGGGGGAATGCCCCGGACGCTGGCCGAACCCCCACCTCGACGTCACCTCTCAACCTGGCCGCCCGCCCCCAAACCCGGAGCACCCCGCCGGCCCGCGCGCTCACCCCACTCGCGACTCAAGCTGGTGGTCGCGGTGGTGACGATATATGCAGCGTGCGACCGTCCCTCGGCTGCAGATCACTTTCAGTCCAGCCGCCGAACCGGCGACCGTGGCCCGGGTCGCGCCAGCGGGAGGGGCCCGCTCTGGGCCGGGCGCTGCCCGCTCGGCACCGTCCACTGATTTCCGGGTGCGTGAATCCAAAGCGGGCTTTAGCCAGTAGTACCTACTGCCGCGTGCGGATCCAACCGGCGCGTAATGGACGAATCGGGTCAGGACGTCGCGACGATCGTCGTTGACGAGGGGGCATGGGATGACCGGGAACCGGCTTCGCACCCGCACCGCCGTGTTGGTGGCGGCCTTTTCGGTGTCGCTGTCGACGTTGATAGTCGTGGCACCGGGGTCGCCCAGGTGCCCGGGCCGACGGTGCTGGATCCGGGGCTGGTGGTGCGTACGGTCGTGGAGGGTCTGGTCACGCCGACGAGCCTGGCGTTCCTCGGCGCCGACGACATGCTGGTGCTGGAGAAGAACACCGGGCGGGTGCGGCGGGTGGTGGGCGGGCAGGTCCAGTCCAGGGTGCTGGACCTGCCGGTGAACTTCGCCTCGGAGCGGGGGCTGCTGGGGATCGCCCTGCATCCGGACTTCCCGCAGAATCGCAGCGTCTACCTGCACTGGACGGAAAGCAGCACGGGTGAGGACACCGGCGTGCTCGCCGAGACCCCGCTGCTGGGCAACCGGGTCGACCGGTACGTCTGGGACGGCTCGACGCTGAGCTTCGCGCAGAACCTGATCAGGCTGCGCGCCCTGCAGCAGGACGCCAACCAGCCCGAACGCGGCAACCACGACGGCGGAGTGATCACGGTCGGGCCGGACCGGAAGCTGTACATCCTGGCCGGTGACGCGGGCCGCCGCGGCCAGCTGCAGAACCTTCCCGACGGCCCGTTCGGGCCCGGTCAGCCCGACGACCAGCTCGGCGGCCCGCAGCCGGATGACGCCCACCTCACCGGGGTGATCCTGCGACTGAACGACGACGGCAGCAGCCCGTCGGACAACCCGTTCTTCGGCGTCGGCGCGCGGATCGGCGGGGAGGTCGGCGCGAACATCCAGAAGATCTACGCCTACGGGCTGCGGAACAGCTTCGGGATGGCCTTCGACCCGATCTCCGGTGACCTGTGGGAGGAGGAGAACGGGGACGACTCCTTCACCGAGCTCAACCGGGTCGAGCCCGGCTTCAACTCCGGCTGGGTCCAGATCCAGGGGCCGCCGGAGCGGATCGCCCAGTACAAGGCGATCGAGACCAGCACCGCCGTCGACCCGGTCACCGGCACCGCCTACTTCGGGCTGCAGCAGGTCCGGTGGCCGCCGACGAACATCGCCGACTCGCCCGAGCAGGCCCTGTCCCGGCTGTTCACGCTGCCCGGCGCCCGTTACAGCGCGCCGGAGTTCAGCTGGAAGTTCGAGGTCGCCCCGGGCGGCATCGGCTTCGTCGCCGGCCGCGGGCTTGGACCCCAGTTCGACGGGGACCTGTTCGTGGGTGGTGCCCGCACCTTCCTCGAGGACGGACCCCTCTTCCGGTTCAACCTGACCGGGAACCGCCGGCAGATCGGCGTCGACGACCCGCGGCTGGCCGACCGGGTCGCCGACAACAACCACAAGTTCGACATCACCGAGAGCGAAAGCCTACTCATCGGCACGCACTTCGGGATCGTCACCGACATCGAGACCGCGCCGAACGGCAACCTCGTCGTCGTCTCGCTCGACCAAGGCGCGATCCACGAGATCTCCCGGCGATAGCCGGACCCGAAGGTCTCACACTTCGTGTCGAGCTGACCGGATGGAGGAAAAGTATGCGCAGGATAGTGCTCGTTCCCGTCTTCGTGTTGGCGCTGCTCGGGATGGCGCCATCCGCCGCGGCCGGCGACAACTTCGCCGCCACCCTCTCCGGCGACCAAGAGGTTCCAGCCCGGGACACCCAGGCCGTCGGCGTGGCGACGTTCAAGCTCCGCGAGGACGGCGCGGCACTGCTGTTCAAGGTCAACGTCGCCAACATCGACAACGCCGTCGCGGCGCACATCCACTGCGGCGCCGTCGGGGTCAACGGCCCGGTCGGCGTCACCCTGTTCATGGCGCCACCCGCCGGCGGCCCGGTGAACGGGACGCTCGCCGAGGGAACCATCACCGCACCGGACACCGGCAACGCCTGCGGGTGGACCGACCTGGCGGCGGTCCTCGCCGCGATGCAGACCGGCGACACCTACGTCAACGTGCACACCAACGACGGGACACCACCGACCAACACCGGGCCTGGCGACTTCCCCG
>DASXRB010000252.1:0-9903 GCA_036506875.1 Kribbellaceae bacterium
GGTGGCGCTGTTCGCACCAAGATCCGGGATCGGTCCCGGGCGGCCGGGAAGCGCGCGCATGCCATCGGCGCGAAGCCGAAGACGCGCAGCGCCGCCGGGAAGGACGAAGCCCGGGCCGCGGTCGGTCGGGTCACCGGGGAACTGGCGGATCTGGCCGAGACCGCGGTCAAGGACGCCGAGCGGCTGCTGGTTAACGCCAAGCGGGCGCTGCGGCGGGCCCGCGCGAAGGCTCAGGATCTGAAGGCTTCGGGTGGCCATGATCCGGTTGCCGGCCGGCGGCGTGGGCGGCTGGCCCGGGCGGTCGACGTGACGTGTCGGAGTTGGTCGCGGCGACCCGGCGGATCGCTGCGCAGACTCGGCAGCGGCTGTCCGGTGTGACACCCAGCGGGGCGACCCGCAGGGTGAGCCTGCACGACCCCGACGCGCGCCCGATCGCCAAGGGTCGGCTGGGTAGGCCGGTCGAGTTCGGCCACAAGGCCCGGGTGGTCGACAATGTCGACGGCGTGGTCTTGGACCACACCGTCGAACAGGGCAACCCCGCCGACGCGCCCCAGCTCGCGCCCGCGGTTGAGCGAGTCATCAAGCGGACCGGTCGCAAGCCACGCACCGTGACCGCCGACCGCGGCGACGGCGAGAAGAAGGTCGAGGACGACCTCCACGACCTGGGTGTCCGCACCGTAGTGATCCCCCGCAAGGGCAAACCCTCGCAAGCCCGACGAGCAGTCGAACACCGACCAGCGTTCCGACGCACCGTGAAATGGCGAACCGGCAGCGAAGGCAGAATCAGCACCCTCAAACGCCAGTACGGCTGGGACCGAACCCGCATCGACACCACCGAAGGCGCCCGGATCTGGGCCGGACACGCAGTCCTGGCCCACAACCTGATCAACATCAGCGCCCTCGCCACCTGACAGGCACCCGCAGCCAGGGTCTGCCTCCACGCGACGCCGGCGAGCCGCAGCGCGGCGATACCAGGCTCAACGAGCCACGACGTATTTCAGGTCGAATTAGCTAGCGCCGGCGCCGTGGGACTTGGCGACGGTCGCCAGGGACTTGGCCGCCCGGGACGCCCGGGCGCCGTCGGCGGCCTGGATCGCGAGCACGCCGAGTCTGTTGCCCTCGGCATCGAACAGCTGCAGCCACGGGTCGCCGGAGGAGAACCGCAGCACGCTGATCCGCCGCCACTCGATCCGGTACGAGCGGAACACGTTGCGCACCGCCAGCCCGTCGTCGTACGCGGTGACCTTCAGCGTCGCCATCCGGTACAGGATCCAGAGGATGACCGCGAAGAACGCGAGCAGCGTGGCCCGCTGGAAGATCGTGAACGTGCGCTGCGAGGACTCCGGCAGCCGGACCGCGACCACCCCGAACACCAGCACCAGCGAGACCGCCATCCCGGTCGCGATCACCGGCAGCACCCGCGGCCGGAACTGCCACACCGGCTCAGCCATCGGCGGTCACGACGGCCCGATGAACGGCGACACGCCGGGTCACAAGGGCCCGATGATTGGTTTGCATCAGAGGCGGCAGGCGTGGATGTCGGTGGTGAGGATGGCGCGGGCGCCGACCTCCCAGAGCTGGTCCATGATGCGCTGGGCGTCGGCGCGCGGGACCATGGCGCGGACCGCGACCCAGCCCTCGCGGTGCAGCGGGGACACCGTCGGGGACTCCAGGCCGGGCGTGAGGGCACTGGCCTGGTCGACGGCCTCGGCGCGGATGTCGTAGTCCATCATCACGTAGTTGCGCGCGACCAGGACGCCGTTGAGGCGTCGTACCATCTGCTCCAGCCCGTTGGGGGCGTCGGTGTCGCGGCGCTTGATGAGGACCGCCTGGGACGTGATGATCGGTTCGCCGAAGATCTCCAGGCCCGCCTGGCGCAGCGTCGTACCGGTCTCGACGACGTCCGCGATCACGTCCGCGACACCGAGCTGGACCGCCGACTCGACCGCGCCGTCCAGGCGTACCACGGTGGCGTCGACGCCGTTGTCGGCGAGGTGGTCGGCGAGCACCCCGGCGTACGACGTGGCCACGCGCTTGCCGGCCAGGTCCTTCACCGAGTCCGCCACCCCGGGCGGGCCGGCGAACCGGAAGGTGGAGGCGCCGAAGCCGAGCTCCAGCACCACGTCGGCCTCGGCGCGCGAGTCGAGGACCAGGTCCCGGCCGGAGATGCCGACGTCGAGGGTGCCGGACCCGACGTACACCGCGATGTCACGCGGCCTCAGGTAGTAGAACTCGACCTCGTTCGCCTCGTCGGTGAGGACCAGGTCCTTGGTGGTGCGCCGCTGCCGGTAGCCGGCCTCGGTCAGCATCTCGGTGGCGGCCTCGCTCAGCGAGCCCTTGTTCGGTACGGCGACGCGCAACATGCGCTGACCTTTCTTCGAGGGTGTACGACGTGCTGTGGAGGCGGGCCTCACAGATGTCGGTACACGTCGTCGAGGGTCAGGCCGAGCGCGTGCATCATCACCTGCGCGTGGTACAGCAGCTGTGACAGCTCCTCGGCCGCCCGCTCGGGCGTCTCGTGCTCGGCCGCCATCCAGGACTCGGCGGCCTCCTCGACCAGCTTCTTGCCGATCGTGTGCACGCCGGCGTCCAGCGCGCGCACCGTCCCGGAACCCTCCGGCCGGGTCGCCGCCTTCTCGCCGAGCTCGGCGAAGAGTTCGTCAAAGGTCTTCATCTCAAGCGCCAAGCGTAGAGGTCCCCCGCCGCGACGCCGTTTCCAGGTCTCGCCCACCGGTCCGTCCCTCGACCTTCCGGCGTGTGCGGTCACGCCCGGCTCGGGTCCGGTGACGGCACACGCCGGATGATCGTGAGTCTCAGATGGCGGCGATGGTGTCCGGGGCGCGTTCGGCGCGGCTGAGGGCGCGCAGCACCGCGGTCTGGCCGTGGCGTCGTACCGCGATCCGGGTGAGCAGGTCGACGACCGGCTCGATCACGGCCGCGGGCAGGTCCGGCGTGTCGATGCCGGCGCTGACGGCGAGGTCGTCGGAGTGCACCGCGATCTCCATCATCCGGGTGACGAGGAAGTCGTCGAGGGCGAGCGCCCAGCCGGTCCACGGCAGGTAGACCACGCGGTCGTCCGGCTCGGCCGGCAGCGCGGTCCGCAGCTCCGCGAGGCTGTCGGCCACCTGGGCCAGCAGTGTCCCGGTACCGCGCGCCGCCTGCTGCTCGCCGCCGCCGCGGATCGCGACGTTCGTCTCGTGGTCCAGGTCCGCACCCACCCAGGTCGCCCGGGCGTAGTGCTCGACAAGGCCGATCCGCTCCTCACCGGCGGGCCGGTCCGCGTCCAGTGCCTTCTGCACGTTGAACAGCTGCGCGGCCAGATGAGCGGCCAGGCCGCCGGTGCTGAACTCCGCCAGGGCGCTCGGCTTGTCCCAGGCCTGCGCCACCGCGGGGTCGCGCAGCAGGGCCGCCGCGGACTCCGCCGCCTCCAGGTACGCCGTCCGGATTGATGACATGTGCTCCCCTCCTGGCCGGTTCTCCGGCCGCCGTACTGATCGTGTGGGCGATGCTGCGTTACGTCACCGGCCACTCAACCAGACGGCTGGTCGTACAACCGCACGAGGTCCAGCGCCCGGGACAGGATCAGCGCGCGCAGCGACGACGGGGCGAGCACCTCGAGATCGGCGCCGTACCGGATCAGCTGGTGGGCGGCGTTCCCGTCGGACTCGATCGGCAGCTCGGCGGTGGTCCAGCCGTCCGGCCCGGGGGCGACGCCGGTGACCGCCTTGAGCAGCAGCGGGTCCGACAGGTCGGGCAGCCGGCGGACCAGGTCCGGGGACACCCGGACCACCGCCGCGCCGGTGAACCGGCGCCGGTCGAACGCGTCCAGGTGCCGCTGCCACTGCCCGGCGAGGTCGAACCCGGCCGTCCGATCGAAGGTCCGTGCGGTCGGCGTCAACCGCAGGATGTTCGAGACCCGGTACGTCCGGAAGCCGCCGTCGCCGGTCCCGGACACGACGTACCAGGACCCGCTCTTGAGGACCAGGCCGTACGGCGCCAGCGTGCGCTCGACCTCGCGCGGTGCCTCCCAGCGCCGGTAGACCACGTCGACGCACCTGTCGTGCAGCACCGCCTCGGCGAGGTCGGCGAGGTACGGCGAGTCGTCGGCGTCGCGGTACCACGCCGGGACGTCGAGGTGGAACCGGTCGCGCAGCCGCCCGGCGCGGACCCGCTGCTCCGGCCCGAGCGCGGCGAGCAGCTTCAGCTCCGCGGACGCGGCCTGCTCGCGGAGCCCGAGCGCGGCGGCCGGGCCGGGCATGCCGACCATGAACAGCGACTGCGCCTCGGACTCGGTCAGCCCGGTCAGCCGCGTCCGGTACCCGTCGACCAGCCGGTAGCCGCCGGCCCGGCCCTGCTCGGCGTACACCGGGATGCCGGCCGTCGCGAGCGCCTCGACGTCGCGGTAGACGGTGCGCAGCGAGACCTCCAGCTCGGCCGCGAGCTCACGCGCGGTCATCCGGTGGCGGGCCTGGAGCAGCAGCAGGATGGAGACGAGACGGCTCGATCGCACGTTCCGGACGCTATCCGGGCGCTCCGACAAAACGCTGCCGCGATCTGGCAGGTATGCCGCCGAGGCTGGACGGCATGACGACAACCAAGATCACGAGTGACTTCGACTTCCTCGCCGGCCGCTGGGACGTGGAGCACCACCGGCTGGTCAAGCCGCTGACCGGCAGCGACGAGTGGGACGTGTTCGGCGGCAGCAGCACGGTGGCGCGGACGTACTTCGACGGCTCGATCAGCATCGACGAGATCACGCTGCCCGAGCGCGGGTTCTCCGGCCTGTCGCTGCGGCTGTTCTCACCGCGGACGCGGGACTGGACGATCTACTGGGTGAACAGCCGCGACGGCATCCTGCAGCCGCCGGTGCGCGGGCGCTGGGAGGACGGCGTCAGCCGGCTGCGCGGCGACGAGGAGCTGTACGACGGGCAGCGCGTGCACGTCACCTACGAGTGGTCGGACGTGACGGACACGACGGCCCGCTGGCAGCAGGCGTTCTCCGCCGACGGCGGCCGGACCTGGGAGACGAACTGGGTCATGAACTTCACCCGCACGTCGTCCGAGCCGGACGACCGGCCGGAGGACGTCGCGCACCTGCCGAAGGTGACCGGCGACTTCGACTTCCTCACCGGGCACTGGACGATCCGCAACAAGCGGTTGAAGGAACGGCTGACCGGCTGCGACGAGTGGGAGGAGTTCGAGAACACCCTCGTCGGCCGGACCCACTTCAACGGCGGCATCAGCGTCGACGACTGCA
Organism: Kribbellaceae bacterium; assembly: GCA_036506875.1. Taxonomy (GTDB): domain Bacteria; phylum Actinomycetota; class Actinomycetes; order Propionibacteriales; family Kribbellaceae; genus DASRHY01. Next base: position 5,258 of record DASXRB010000252.1, read on the forward strand.
CGTTCCCGACCCGCGGCTTCCAGGGGATGAGCTTCAGGACGTACGACGTGGCGACGCGGGAGTGGTCCATCCACTGGATCGACAGCCGGAATGTAAAGCTCGGCACCCCGGTCCGCGGTGGCTTCGAGAACGGCGTCGGCGAGTTCTACGGCGACGACGAGCACGAGGGCACGCCGGTCCGCGTCCGCTTCCTGTGGAAGGTCCTCTCCCGCGGCACCGCCCACGGGGAGCAGGCCTTCTCCACCAACAACGGCCAGACCTGGGAAACCAACTGGCTCATGGAAGAAACCCGCACGGCGTAATCCGTCTCATCCGCTCATCGGGCCCTTGTGACCCGGCGTGTCGCGGTTCATCGGGCCCTTGCGACCGACGATGGCCGACACACCGGGTCACAAGGGCCCGATCAACGTCAGAGGCTGCGGATCGCCAGGGCTGTGGCTAGGGCGGCTTGGGTGGCCTCTCGGCCCTTGTCCTCGCGGGAGTCCGGGAGGCCGGCGCGGTCGAGGGCCTGCGGGTCGTTGTCGCAGGTGAGGACGCCGAAACCGACGGGTACGCCGGTGGCCACCGAGACCTGGGTGAGGCCGTCGGTGGCGGCCTGGCAGACGTACTCGAAGTGCGGGGTGTCGCCACGGATGACGACGCCCAGTGCCACCACCGCGTCGTACCCGGACTTCGCCGCGTGCAGCGCGGCGACCGGCAGCTCGAACGAGCCCGGGACCCGGACCACGACCGAGTCGGTGACCCCGGCCTCGGCCAGTGCGCGCTGCGCACCGGCGAGCAGGCCGTCCATCACCTCGCCGTGCCACTGGGCCGCGACGATCGCGACCCGGAGCCCCTCGGCCCGGGGCATCTCCAATGCGGGCGTGCCGCTGCCTGCCATCTACACGACTCCGTTCTCGTCGGGGAGGTGGTGCCCCATCCGCTCGCGCTTGGTGCGCAGGTAACGGAGGTTGTGCTCGGTCGGCTCGATCGTGATGCCGACCCGCTCGAACACGTCGATACCGTAGCCCTGCAGCCCGGTCAGCTTGTGCGGGTTGTTGGTCAGCAGCCGTACCGACTTCACGCCCAGGTCGGCCAGGATCTGCGCCCCGGTGCCGTAGTCCCGGGCATCCGCCGGCAGTCCCAGGTCGAGGTTGGCGTCCACGGTGTCCCGCCCGGCGTCCTGCAGCTCGTAGGCCCGCAGCTTGTGCAGCAGCCCGATCCCGCGCCCCTCGTGGCCGCGCAGGTAGATCAGCACGCCGCCCTCGAGCCCGACCTGCCGCATCGCCTCGTCCAGCTGCGGCCCGCAGTCGCAGCGCAGCGACCCGAACACGTCGCCGGTCAGGCATTCCGAGTGCAGCCGCACCAGCACCGGCCCGTCACCGTCCAGCGATCCGCGCACCAGCGCGATCTGCTCGGACCCGTCGACGGTGTTGCGGTAGCCGTGCGCGGTGAACTCCCCGTACGACGTGGGCAGCACGGTGCTCGCGACCCGCTCGATCTGGCGCTCGTTGCGCCGCCGGTACGCGATCAGGTCCGCGATCGAGATCAGCACCAGCCCGTGCTCGTCGGCGAAGTCGCGCAGCTGCTGGCCGCGCTTCATCGTGCCGTCGTCGTTGACCACCTCGCAGATCGCGCCGGCCGGGGTCATCCCGGCCAGCCGGGCCAGGTCGATGGTCGCCTCGGTGTGCCCGGGCCGGACCAGTACGCCGCCCTCCCGGGCGCGCAGCGGGAAGATGTGCCCCGGCTGCACCAGGTCGAACGGCTCCGACGCGGAGTCGGCCAGCACCTTGATCGTGCGCGCCCGGTCGGCGGCGGAGATCCCGGTGGTGACCCGGTCCCGCGCGTCGACCGAGACCGTGTACGCCGTCCGCATCGACTCGCGGTTGCGGTACGTCATCATCGGGATCCCGAGCCGGTCCAGGTCCCTGCCCTCCATCGGCACGCAGATCACGCCCGACGTGTAGCGGATCATGAACGCCACCAGCTCCGGCGTCGCCTTCGACGCGGCGAAGATCAGGTCGCCCTCGTTCTCGCGGTCCTCGTCGTCGACCACGACCACCGCGCGCCCGTCGCGGATGTCGCGGATCGCGTCCTCGACCTTGTCCAGCCTGAGCGTCATCACGCCACCTCCGCCGTCTCCAGCGCGGGCTCGGCGACTTCAGCGGTACGACGCTGGACCCGCAGCCACGCGGCGAACCCGAGCACGCAGAACACGCCGTACACGATGTACATCGACGCGCTCGGGTAGAACTTTGCCTTGAGCAACAACGGCACGCCGACCACGTCGACCGCGATCCAGACCAGCCAGAACTCGACCCAGCCGCGGGCCATCCCGTACGTCGCCAGGATCGAACCGGTCAGGATCCACGCGTCCCACTGCGGCCCCCAGGACCCCAGCGCCTTCAGAACCGGGTAGAACATGGCGTACAGGATCGCGGCGAGCACCAGCAGCTCGGCGCGCTCGCGCCAGCTCGCCCAGCGCGGCTGGACCCCGTGCGTGTCGGTCGAGCCGTGCTCCCGGGCGGCCTTGCGGTTGGAGTACCAGCGCCACCAGCCGTACAGGCTGACCACAGCGAAGAACACCTGCCGGCCGGCCTGGCCCCACAGGTCCTTGTCCTGCGGCGTGTCGAACAGCCCGCCGAGGAACACCGTGAACAGCAGCGCGTTGCCGACGATGCCGACCGGCCAGGCGGCGACCAGCCGGCGCATCCCGAAGACCGCGCTGGCCAGGCCGAACACGTTGCCGACGATCTCGCGGACCAGCACCGGCGAGCCGGCGATCGTGACCTGTTCGTGCAGCAGCCAGTCGAGCGGGTTCATCGGTCGCCTCCGGCAACAGTCGGGTCGAGCAACCGCTCGACGTACTTGGCGATCACGTCGACCTCGAGGTTGACCGTGTCACCAGGCCGGTTGCGGCCGAGCACGGTGAGCTCGAGGGTGGTCGGGATCAGGCTGACGGTGAAGGTCGAGGTCGCGTCGTCGACGCCGGCCACGGTGAGCGACACGCCGTCGACGGCGATCGAGCCCTTCTCGGCGACGTAGCGCAGCAGCTCGCGCGGGGCCTCGATGGTGACCACGTCCCAGTGCTCGGCGGGTTCGCGGCTCACGACGGTGCCGGTGCCGTCGACGTGGCCCTGGACGATGTGGCCGCCGAGCCGGGCGTGCGCGGTGACGGCTCGCTCCAGGTTCACGGGCGAACCGTTGCCGAGGGCACCGAGGCTGGTACGACGCAGCGTCTCGCGCATCACGTCGGCCGTGAACGCGCCGCCTTCCACCTCGACCACGGTCAGGCAGCAGCCGTTGACCGCGATCGAGTCGCCGTGCCGGGCGTCCCCGGTGACCAGCTTGCCGTTGATCCGCAGCCGGGCGGCGTCGCCGTCGAGCAGCTCGAGGGACTCGACGGTGCCGAGCTCCTCGACGATTCCGGTGAACATCAGCGGGGCGTCCCTTCGTTCGGGGTGAGCGTGAGGCGGAGGTCGTCGCCCAACCGCGCGACGTCCTGAAGGTGGAACCTGCGAAGGTCGGTGATCGATTCCGCGCCCAGGTCGCCGACCGCGGACCGGCCGCCGCCGAGCACGGCCGGCGCGACGTACGCGATCACCCGGTCGACCAGCCCGGCACGGACGAACGCGGCGGCCAGGGTCGGGCCGCCCTCCAGCCACAGGTGCCGGATGTCGCGCAGGTGCAGCGCCCGCAGCACCTCGGCGGGGTCGTGGGTGGGGACCTGGATCCAGTTCGCGTCGTCGCCGCCGCGGACCCTGGCGTCCGCGGGGATCTCGCGGTGCCCGACGACCACGCGCAGCGGCTGCCTGGCGGCCGGGGTGCCGTCGGCGTCGCGGACGGTCAGCAGCGGGTCGTCGGTGAGGATCGTCTGGGTGCCGACCGCGATCGCGTCGCACTCGGCCCGGAACCGGTGCACGTCCGCGCGAGCCTCGGCGCCGGTGATCCAGCGGCTGCTGCCGTCCGGAGCGGCGCTGCGCCCGTCGAGCGTGCCGGCGAACTTCCACGTGACGTAGGGCCGGCCGTTGCGGACCGCGTGCAGCCACACGCGGTTGACCGCCTCGGCCTCGTCGCGCAGCAGGCCTTCCTCGACGGTGATGCCGGTTGCGGAGAGCGTGGCCCCTCCCCCGCTCGCGGTCGCGAAGGGGTCGGGTACGGCGTACACCACGCGCTCGACTCCCGCCGCCTTCAGCGCCTCGCTGCACGGGCCGGTGCGGCCGGTGTGGTTGCAGGGTTCGAGGGTGACGTACGCCGTGCCGCCGCGGGCACGGTCCCGCGCCATCTCGAGCGCGACGACCTCGGCGTGCGGCCCACCGGCGTAGGCGTGGAACCCCTCACCCGCCGGCTCGCCCTCGGCGTCGAGCACGACGCAGCCGACGACCGGGTTCGGGTGGGTGGCGCCGATGGCGTGCGCGGCCAGCTCGACGGCACGCCGCATCCAGGTGATGTCCACCGGAGAGCTCGTCACTTGGTCCCTCGTCGTCACGTCCGCGGTCGTGCTCGGGGTCGTGACAACCAGCGAGTACGCCGGGGACGTGCGCGCAGGGTGCGATCGCACGCCGGCGGACCCGCCGATCGCGTGCGCCTCCCATCCGGACTCTCACCGTCGGTCCTGGAGTTCCACCAGGTCAACCGGTCGGCAGTACTGCACCGACCGGGTCGCG
>DASXRB010000253.1:0-3611 GCA_036506875.1 Kribbellaceae bacterium
GGCCGGCGGCGAGCAGGGGCGTGGCGACAACCAGGCCGGCCGGGCCGGCGCGGACGTCGTGCTGCCGGTCCCGGACGGCACGCTGGTGACCACGCCCGAGGGCGAGGTGCTGGCCGACCTGGTCGGTGCCGGCACGGAGTGGGTCGCGGCGCAGGGCGGAAAGGGCGGGCCGGGCAACGCCGCTCTGGCCAGCGCCGCCCGCAAGGCGCCCGGGTTCGCGCTGCTCGGCGAGGAGGGCGAGTCGCGCACCATCGTGCTGGAGCTGAAGGTGGTCGCCGACGTCGGACTGGTCGGCTTCCCGAGCGCCGGCAAGTCCTCGCTGGTCGCGGCGATCAGCCGGGCCCGGCCGAAGATCGCGGACTATCCGTTCACCACCCTGATCCCGAACCTCGGTGTGGTGGTCGCCGGCGATACGACGTACACGGTCGCCGACGTGCCGGGCCTGATCGAGGGTGCCAGCGAGGGGCGCGGCCTCGGGCACGACTTCCTGCGGCACATCGAACGCTGTGCGCTGCTCGTCCACGTGATCGACTGTGCGACGTTCGAGCCGGGCCGCGACCCGCTGACCGACCTGGACGTGATCGAGGCCGAGCTCGCGGCGCACGGCGGGCTGGAGGACCGGCCGCGGCTGGTGGCGCTGAACAAGATCGACGTCCCGGACGCGCGGGAGATCGCCGAGCTGGCGACGGCGGAGCTCGAGAAGCGCGGCCTGCGGGTGTTCCCGATCTCGACCGCGAGCCACGAGGGGCTGCAGGCCCTGTCGTTCGCGATGGGCGAGCTGGTGGCGCGTCGCCGGGCCGAGGAGCCGGCGCGGGAGGCGACCCGGATCGTGATCCGGCCGCAGGCGCTCAGCGGGCCCGAGTTCAGTGTCGAGAAGACCGACGACGGCTGGCTGGTGCGCGGTGAGAAGCCGGAGCGCTGGGTGCGGCAGACCGACTTCGGCAACGCCGAGGCGACCGGTTACCTGGCCGACCGGCTGAACCGGCTCGGCGTGGAGAAGACGCTGCTGGAGCGCGGCGCGGTCGAGGGCGACACCGTGATCATCGGCGGCGGGCCGGACGCTGTGGTGTTCGACTTCCAGCCGGAGGTGCAGGCCGGGGCGGAGATCCTGGCCCGGCGCGGCGAGGACCAGCGGCTCGAGGAGCAGCGGCCCGCCGTGCAGCGGCGGCGCGAGAAGGACGCCGAGTACCACGCGCACAAGCAGGCCGGCAGGCCTGTCCCGCAGGACCTGTCGGAGTACGGCGCCGGCTGGAACGAGGATGTCGTCGACGACGCCCCGAACAGGCGTCGTACCAGCGGATCGGTGACGAACGGATCGGGTTCGAGCGGATCGGATCAGCCGGGGTGAAGCGCCGGGCGGAGGTGACCGGGGCGTCGCGGATCGTCGTGAAGGTCGGTTCGTCGTCGCTGACGCAGCGCGGCCGGATCGACCTGAGCCGGCTGCGGCTGCTGGTCGACGCGCTCGCCGCGCGGCGCGCCGAAGGCACCGAGATCGTGCTGGTGTCGTCCGGCGCGATCGCCGCGGGCCTGGCCCCGATGGGGCTGACGACCCGGCCGCGTGACCTCGCCACCCAGCAGGCCGCCGCGTCGGTGGGGCAGGGGCTGCTGGTCGCGCGCTACACCGAGGCGTTCGCCGACCACGGCCTGCGCGTCGGCCAGGTGCTGCTCACCGTGGACGACGTGACCCGGCGCAGCCACTACCGCAACGCGTACCGGACGTTCGCGCGCCTGCTCGAGCTCGGCGTCGTACCGGTGGTGAACGAGAACGACACCGTCGCCACCACCGAGATCCGGTTCGGCGACAACGACCGCCTCGCCGCGCTCGTGTCCCACCTCGTGCACGCCGACCTGCTGGTGCTGCTGTCCGACGTCGACGGGCTGTACGACGGAGACCCGCGCAAGCCCGGTACGACGATGCTGACCGACGTCCGCGGTGAGCACGACCTGGCCGCCGTCTCGTTCGGCCGCAGTGGTGCGTCCGGTGTCGGCACCGGCGGAATGGTCACCAAGCTCGACTCCGCCCGGATCGCGACCGAGGCGGGTATCCCGGTCGTCCTCACCTCGGCCGGCCACGTCGGCGCCGCGCTGCGCGGCGACCCGGTCGGAACCCTGTTCCACGTCACCGGCAAGCGTCGCAAGACCCGGCTGCTGTGGCTCGCCCACGCCACCTCCGGCCAGGGCCGCCTCCTGCTCGACGCCGGCGCCGTCCGCGCCGTCGTGGAACGCCGCGCGTCCCTCCTGCCCGCCGGCATCAGCGCCGTCGAAGGCAACTTCACCGCCGGCGACCCCGTCGATCTGGTCGGCCCCGACGGCACCGTCATAGCCCGCGGCCTCGTCAACTACGACGCCACCGAGGTCCCGGCCCTGATCGGCCGCTCCACCCGCGAACTGGCCCGCGAACTAGGCGCCGACTACGAACGCGAGGTCATCCACCGAGACGACCTCGTCATCCTCTGACCCCAAAACTCCGTCGTCGGGCCCTTGTGACCCGGCGTGTCGCCGTTCATCGGCCCCTTCCGTCACGAGCGGACGGCCGCCTGCGCGGTTCGCGATGATTCGGCGTGTGCGATCACGGCGGGCTGAACAGGACGTCGGGGCGTGGGACGTGCCGCCGGGTCCGTCAACAGGCAATTTCGTGTTCCAGGCCCGCCGGCGGGTATCACCGTCCCGAGATCGTGTTCAGCGGTCCGCGGGGCGACGCCCGAGGTGTCCTGGCGGCCGTACGCGCGGCGGCGCGACCGTGCCGTCTTGCCGGGCCGCGGTGGTCAGAAGGGCCCGATGAGCGGCGACACGCCGGGGCAGACGGGCCCGATGATCGAGGTGGGGGTGGGCCGAATGGTCGGAGGGGTGGACCAGCGGGTCGGCTCGTGGGATAGCCGCTGCGGTGATGGCGGGTGACCGTACGATGAGCGGCATGGGTGCTGTGGTGGACGTGTGCCGGCGGGCTCGGGAGGCGTCGTACGCGCTGGCGGCGGCGTCGCGGGCCGACAAGGACGCCGCGCTGCGCGCGATGGCGGCCGCGCTGCGGGAGAACACCGAGCGGATCGTCGAGGCGAACGCGCTCGACGTGGCCGCGGCCCGCGAGGGCGGTACGCCGGAGTCGACCGTCGACCGGCTGCGGCTGGACGCCGCGCGGGTCGACGCGATGGCGCGCGGCCTGGAGGACCTGGCCGGGCTGTCCGACCCGGTCGGTGAGGTGGTGCGCGGGTACACGCTGCCGAACGGGCTGGAGCTGCGGCAGGTCCGGGTGCCGTTCGGCGTGGTCGGCATCATCTACGAGGCGCGGCCGAACGTGACCGCCGACGCGGCCGGTATCTGCCTCAAGTCAGGCAACGCGGTCCTGCTGCGCGGTTCCTCGTCGGCGGCGAACAGCAACGCCGCGATCATCGACGTGCTCCGCGACGCGGCGGCCGCAACCGGCCTCCCGGCCGACGCGGTGCAGGGCGTGCCGGGTGACCGGGACGCGGTCAAGGAGCTCATGCAGGCCCGCGGTCTGGTCGACGTCCTCATCCCGCGCGGTGGCGCCGGCCTGATCCAGACGGTGGTCTCGGAGTCGACGGTGCCGGTGATCGAGACCGGCGTCGGCAACTGCCACGTGTACGTCGACGCCG
>DASXRB010000254.1:0-5916 GCA_036506875.1 Kribbellaceae bacterium
AGTGGCCGGTCACCGTGTCTGTCATCTCTTCTCCTCGCGTCGTTCCCGCCTGTGCGTCCCGGTGGCTCCACCGGTTCGCGTCCCGTTGAGTACTGCTTGTTCCCCGTTGCTGTCTGTGTGGCCGTCGCGCCTATTTCTGCACGACGGGCTCGTGCCCCGCTGGTTCTTTCTCCGCCCGCAGCAGCGCGATCTCGGTCTCGAAGTCGTCGGCCGACTGGAACTGCCGGTAGACGCTCGCGAACCGCAGGTACGCCACCTCGTCGAGCTCGCGCAGCGGTCCGAGGATCGCCAGGCCCACCTCGTGAGCCGGGATCTCCGGGCAGCCGCCGGCGCGCAGCGCCTCCTCGACCTGCTGGCCGAGGCGCGCGAGCTGGTCGTCGTCCACAGGACGACCCTTGCAGGCCTTACCGACACCTTTGATGACCTTGTCGCGGCTGAACGGCTCGGTGGCGCCGGAGCGCTTCACGACCGTGAGCTGCATCTGCTCGACGGTGGTGAACCGCTTCTCGCACACCGGGCACTGCCGCCGGCGCCGGATCGTGCCGCCGTCGTCGGCGACCCGGCTGTCCACGACGCGGGAGTCGGTGTTGCGGCAGTAAGGACAGTGCATGGCCGCTCATCTCCTCCCGTGTGAGTCCCGCACTCCCCGCCGTTCAATCACTCCCCGCACGCCTGTGGGCGGCGTCCTGGGGATGAAACTGTGGAACAACTGGGGACAACCTGTGTGTGACGTGTGCCTAACCGACCACAACCTGTGGACGACTTACACCCGTGTAACTACTACATCTAGGGCTACGGTACGCCGCGGACCACAAGGAATCAACTAACGCCGCGCCCACCCAACCACCCCGCTCATCGGGCCCTTGTGACACGGCATGTCGTCACTCATCGGGCCCTTGCGACCACGCAACGACAGCCCGTACGGCGGTCCGCCACACTCTGTTTCAACACTGCCCACACCGCGTCGATGCCCCGCGCCGACGCGCCGTACCTACCAGGTATTCGGACGGATCCCGGGTTCCGCTCAGCGCCTCCCGGCCTGACACTAAGCCCCAGGGGAGGAAAGGGGCGGGCCACATGACCACCACACAGGGGCAGCTCGACGAACGCGCTCTCACCGAGCTGACCACCGCGTTCCACGGAGACGTGATCCGGCCGGGCGATCCGTCGTACGACGTCCATCGCGCGATCTGGAACGGCTCCATCGACCGCCGGCCCGAGGTGATCCTGCGCTGCACCGGCGTCGCCGACGTCCGCGACGCGGTCGCCTTCGCCCGCCGCACCGGGCTGCCGGCCGCGGTCCGCGGCGGCGGTCACAGCTTCCCGGGCCACTCGACGTGCGACGGCGGCGTGGTGATCGACCTGTCCCGGCTGCGCGGCATCCGGGTCGATCCGGTACGACGCACCGCCCGCGCCGAGGCGGGTGTGCTGCTCGGTGAGCTGGACCGCGAGACCCAGCAGTTCGGGCTCGGCGTACCGGCCGGCATCGTCACCCACACCGGCCTGGCCGGCCTCACCCTCGGCGGCGGCATCGGCTGGCTGCAGCGCAAGTACGGCCTCACCATCGACCAGCTGCTCAGCGTCGACCTGGTCACCGCGTCCGGCGAGTTCGTCACCGCATCGGCCGACGAGAACCCCGAGCTGTTCTGGGGTGTGCGCGGCGGCGGCGGGAACTTCGGCGTGATCACGTCGTTCGAGTTCCGGCTGAACCCGGTCGGGCCCGAGGTGTACGCCGGACCGGTGATCTGGCCGATGGAGGACTCCGCCGACGTGCTGCGGTTCTACCGCGAGTGGATCGCGGACAGCCCGGACGAGCTGACCACGATCGTGTCGTTCCGGCGTATCCCGGAGCTGCCGACGTTCCCGGCCGAGCTGCACGGGCGGCCGGCGGTGTACGTGATCGCCTGCTGGTGCGGCCCGATCGTCGAGGGTGCCGCGCTGCTCGCACCGCTGAAGGCCTTCGGCGCTCCCCTGCTCGACCTGTGCACACCGAAGCCTTTCGTGGAGCACCAGGCGATGTTCGACCCGTCGTTCCCGCACGGGCGCTGGGTCTACACCCGGTCCAGCGACGTCGGGCCGATGACGGACGATCTTCTCGGCACCGCGGCCGAGTGCGGTACGACGATCGGCCCCGGGCTGTCGTCGTACGTGATCTTCCAGCTCGGCGGCGCGCTGGCGCGGGTGCCCGCGGAGGCCACGGCGTACGGCGCGCGCACCTCGGCGCACACCGTCAACATCGTCGGGATGACGCTGACGGCGGACGGGTTCGAGGAGCAGCGCGACTGGGTGCGGCGCTCGTCGAAACTGTTCGAGCCGTACCGGACGGGTGTCTACGTCAACTTCCTCGGCGACGAGGGCAGCGAGCGGGTGCAGGAGATGTACGGCGAGGCGTCGTACAAGCGGCTGCAGTCCCTGAAGCGTCAGTACGACCCGGAGAACCTGTTCCGGCTGAACCAGAACATCCCGCCCGACTGAGAGACAATCGCGGGCATGGGTACTCCGGTGATTCTCGATGTCGACACCGGCGTGGACGACGCGATGGCGCTGCTGCTCGCGGCTCTGCACCCGTCGGTGGACCTGCGGGCGGTGTCGTGCGTCGGTGGGAACGCCACCGTGGACAGCGTGGTGCGGAACACGATGACGGTGCTGGATGTGTGCGGGCGGCCGGACGTCCCGGTCGCGCGGGGCGCGGCGCGGCCGCTGCTCGAGCCGGGCCGGGACGCGCGGCACGTGCACGGCGAGGACGGGATGGCCGACCTGGGCTGGCCGCGGCCGACCCGGTCGCCCGATGCGCGGCACGCGGTGGAGCTGATGCGGGACGTGCTGTTGTCCGCCGCGCGGGGTGGCGAGCTGGTCACGCTGGTGCCGACGGCACCGATGACGAACGTGGCGCTGCTGCTGCGGACCTATCCGGGGGTGGCGGCCGGGTTGCGGGAGATCGTGTTCATGGGCGGCGCGGCGAACGTCGGGAACGCGACCGCGTCGGCGGAGTTCAACGTGTTCCATGACCCCGAGGCCGCGGCGATGGTGCTGGAGACGGCGGCGGAGCTGGGTGTCGACGTGACGATGTACGGGCTGGACGTGTTCTACGACGTCGAGGTCACGCGGTCCGACGCGGCGAAGTTGATCGCGGCCGGCGGGCGCGGGCCGGCGGAGCTGGCGGGGCGGTTGGTGGAGTTCGTCTGCGACCGGTTCCGCGCGGACGTCGCGCACCTCGGAGACGCGGGCGCGGTGTGCGCGGTGATCGACCGGGCCGCCCTGACGACGCGGCCTCTGCCGGTCCGGGTCGAGCTATCCGGCAGATATTCCCGCGGCCGCACGATCGTCGACCGCCGCGACTGGACCGGCAACATGGACCACGACCCCCACGGCATCGCCCCCACCCGCGTCAACGTCGCGCTAGGCGTCGACGGTGAGCGCTACGCGCGCCTGTGGCTCGACACCGTCTCCCAACCGGTCAGCACCGGGCCGTCTCAGGGCGCCTGATCGGTCCCGTACGCCGCCAGGCCCGGATCAGCCCGCCGGGACAATCAGGTTTTGGCCGGGGATGACGTCGGCGGCGGTGCGGAGGTTGTTGAGGTCGGCGATCTCCTCGATCACGATGCGGGGGTCGACACCGGGGTTGGTCTCCTGGGCGATCTCCCACAGGGACTGGCCTGCGCCGACCTGGACCGAGGTGGTGTGCGTGTAGCGCGGGTGGTCGGAGAAGGACTCGACCACATGCTGGCCGAGGACGAAGACCGCGGAGCCGAAGACCAGGGCGGACACCGCGGTGACGAGGCGCTGGCCGCGGCGGGTCAGGCGCAGCTGCGGGCGGTCGGCGACCGGCTGCCAGCCGATCTCCTCGCCGCCGCAGGCGCGGGCCGGCAGCGGGCGCGCGGCCGGGCCGACCAGTGTCGCCCGGCGCGGGCGGGGCGTCTCGACGGTGGTCTCGCGCGTGCCGGTAACCTGCGGGGCGGCGGCCACTGCACCCATCGCGTCCTCCTGGAAACCTCGGTCTCGTTCCGTCGGCGTCCTGTCTACCGCCCCGGTCCGACAGTTTCCGGACCGAAGTGGCCGAACGCGTGTTCGATCGAACGCCTGTACGAATTGGTACCGCACGCCGCCGACAAAATCACGCACCCTCGACGACACGTCGAATGCGTGTTCGAATCGTTACCTATCTGCTGCCTCAATCCGGACGGCCGCAGCCACTGCGCTCGCCGAGCCGCCGGCCGGACAGCGGCAAGGGCAACTGGTCAAACGGACCTGATCCGCGCCGGCCCCGCGGGACCGTGAGCGATCCGACTTCGTCGGCGCGGCGCCTGCGGGCAACGGTTTGCCATCAATGAGATGATGGTCATAATCGCATTGGTGTACGTCAGCGGAGGGCTACCGGTCCTCCGGAGAGGAGGCGTGTGGTGCGCTACAGCACGGAGCACAAGCAGGCGACCCGGCAGCGGATCATCGAGACGGCTGGCCGCCGGTTCAAGAGCGACGGCATCGACGGCTCCGGGGTCGCCACCCTCATGGCGGACGCCGGCCTGACCAACGGCGCCTTCTACGCCCACTTCGCATCCAAGGGCGAGCTGGTGACCACCGTGGTCGCGGACCAACTCCGGGCGCAGTGCGAGGGCCTCAGCGCGCTGGCGCCCGGCCGCGCCGGAATCGAGCAATACCTGCGGTGGTACCTCTCCGTCGAGCACCGCGACAGCCGTGAGGACGGCTGCCCGTCCGCCGCCCTGCTCGACGAGATCGACCGCTCCAGCGACGCCACGAAGCAGGCGTACACCGAAGGCCAGCTGGCCCTCGTTGACGACATCGCCGCCCGCCTGGCGCCGCATGACCCGCAGTCGGTACGCGTGAACGTGCTCGGCGTCGTCGCCATGGCCATCGGGACGCTACAACTCTCCCGCGCCCTGACCGACCAGCAGCTCGCCGACGCGATCCTCGAACAGGGCATCCAGAACGCCCTCGCACTTATGGCTCCCTCGACGGAACCGACGCGCTGAGGCGCTTACGGCCTCAGACCGACAGCCCACCAGACACCCGGAACGGGTCAGCGCACGCCGCGGCCGCGAACACTCGCTGCCGTCTCGCTTGACCGTTCGCCGGCGATCCCGGCACGCGCCACGCCGCCGGCCTGCGCCCCCTCACCCTGGCGCCACGCCAACCGCCCTCGACCTACCCAGCATCACTGACCATCCGCCGCCACACCGATGAGATGACGATCATCATTTAGAGCTGCCGAACCGCTTGTCCCCAGACCGTCTCTCACGCTATGGTCGTATGGTCATAATATAAAGGCTGGGCTCGACGCCGGCGGTGACCCGGCCGGTGGCACTCGTAACGGGGTGTCCTTGGCATCGGGCAACTCGCGCGGGACGTGCGTCGGGTCGCAGCAACGAAGTGGTACAGCCGTGTTGGCTAGAAGGGACTGTGACATGAGCACTACATTCAAGGACGCGCGGACCGAGACCGTCGATGTCGGCGGAACGAGCTTCGCGTACAGGCAGGTCGGTGCGGACACCGGCGTGCCGGTGATCCTGCTCAACCACCTGACCGGGGTGCTGGACAACTTCGATCCCAGGATCGTCGACGGCATCGCTGCCAGGCGTCGGGTGATCACGTTCGACAACCGCGGGGTCGGTGCGTCGGAGGGCAAGGCACCGAACTCGGTCGCCGCGATGGCGCGTGACGCTGTCGCCTTCATCCGGGCGCTGGGGATCGATCAGGCCGATCTGCTGGGATTCTCCCTCGGAGGCTTCATCGCGCAGGAGATCGCGCAAACCGAGCCGAAGCTCGTTCGAAAGCTCATCCTCGCGGGCACGGGCCCGGCCGGAGGTCAAGGCATCGACAAAGTCACCGCTGTCACCATGAAAGACATCGCCAGAGGCGCGCTCACCCTCAGAGACTCCAAGCGCTATCTCTTCTTTA